>NZ_CP066369.1:300000-447500 GCF_016406305.1 Shewanella putrefaciens | reverse complement strand
TAGATGCTTTCAGCGGTTATCGATTCCGAACGTAGCTACCGGGCAATGCCATTGGCATGACAACCCGAACACCAGCGGTTCGTTCACTCCGGTCCTCTCGTACTAGGAGCAACTCCCCTCAATCATCCAACGCCCACGGCAGATAGGGACCGAACTGTCTCACGACGTTCTGAACCCAGCTCGCGTACCACTTTAAATGGCGAACAGCCATACCCTTGGGACCGACTTCAGCCCCAGGATGTGATGAGCCGACATCGAGGTGCCAAACACCGCCGTCGATATGAACTCTTGGGCGGTATCAGCCTGTTATCCCCGGAGTACCTTTTATCCGTTGAGCGATGGCCCTTCCATTCAGAACCACCGGATCACTATGACCTACTTTCGTACCTGCTCGACGTGTCTGTCTCGCAGTTAAGCTGGCTTATGCCATTGCACTAACCGTACGATGTCCGACCGTACTTAGCCAACCTTCGTGCTCCTCCGTTACTCTTTGGGAGGAGACCGCCCCAGTCAAACTACCCACCAGGCACTGTCCCTAACCCCGATTAGGGGTCTAGGTTAGAACATCAAAACTACAAGGGTGGTATTTCAAGGACGACTCCATCAGAACTAGCGTTCCAACTTCAAAGTCTCCCACCTATCCTACACATGTAGGTTCAATGTTCAGTGCCAAGCTATAGTAAAGGTTCACGGGGTCTTTCCGTCTAGCCGCGGGTATACGGCATCTTCACCGCAATTTCAACTTCACTGAGTCTCGGCTGGAGACAGCGTGGCCATCATTACGCCATTCGTGCAGGTCGGAACTTACCCGACAAGGAATTTCGCTACCTTAGGACCGTTATAGTTACGGCCGCCGTTTACCGGGGCTTCGATCATGAGCTTCTCTTGCGATAACCCAATCAATTAACCTTCCGGCACCGGGCAGGCGTCACACCGTATACTTCCTCTTGCGAGTTTGCACAGTGCTGTGTTTTTGATAAACAGTTGCAGCCACCTGGTATCTGCGACTCCCGTCAGCTTAGAGAGCAAGTCTCATCACCAACAAGAGCGTACCTTCTCCCGAAGTTACGGTACCATTTTGCCTAGTTCCTTCAGCCGAGTTCTCTCAAGCGCCTTGGTATTCTCTACCCGACCACCTGTGTCGGTTTGGGGTACGATTCCCGCTAACCTGAAGCTTAGAAGATTTTCCTGGAAGCATGGCATCAACTACTTCAGTCCCGTAGGACCTCGTCATCAGCTCTCGGCCTTAAGATTTCCCGGATTTGCCTAAGAAATCAGCCTACCACCTTAAACGCGGACTACCAACGCCGCGCTAGCCTAGCCTTCTCCGTCTCTCCATCGCAGTTAGCGGAAGTACAGAAATATTAATCTGTTTCCCATCGATTACGCCTTTCGGCCTCACCTTAGGGGTCGACTCACCCTGCCCCGATTAACGTTGGACAGGAACCCTTGGTCTTTCGGCGAGGGGGTTTTTCACCCCCTTTATCGTTACTCATGTCAGCATTCGCACTTCTGATACCTCCAGCGTGGGTTACCCCTTCACCTTCATCGGCTTACAGAACGCTCCTCTACCGCGCAACCCTAATGGGCTGCACCCGTAGCTTCGGTGGTATGTTTAGCCCCGTTACATCTTCCGCGCAGGCCGACTCGACTAGTGAGCTATTACGCTTTCTTTAAATGATGGCTGCTTCTAAGCCAACATCCTAGCTGTCTAAGCCTTCCCACATCGTTTCCCACTTAACATACACTTTGGGACCTTAGCTGACGGTCTGGGTTGTTTCCCTTTTGACGACGGACGTTAGCACCCGCCGTCTGTCTCCCGAGTAGTACTCATTGGTATTCGGAGTTTGCAAAGGGTTGGTAAGTCGGGATGACCCCCTAGCCTTAACAGTGCTCTACCCCCAATGGTATTCGCTCGAGGCGCTACCTAAATAGCTTTCGAGGAGAACCAGATATCTCCCGGTTTGATTGGCCTTTCACCCCCAGCCACAAGTCATCCGCTAATTTTTCAACATTAGTCGGTTCGGTCCTCCAGTTGATGTTACTCAACCTTCAACCTGCCCATGGCTAGATCACCGGGTTTCGGGTCTACACCTTGCAACTCAACGCGCAGTTAACACTCGGTTTCCCTACGGCTCCGCTATTCGCTTAACCTTGCTACAAAATGTAAGTCGCTGACCCATTATACAAAAGGTACGCAGTCACGGTCTCAAGAACCGCTCCCACTGCTTGTACGTATACGGTTTCAGGTTCTATTTCACTCCCCTCACAGGGGTTCTTTTCGCCTTTCCCTCACGGTACTGGTTCACTATCGGTCAGTCAGGAGTATTTAGCCTTGGAGGATGGTCCCCCCATATTCAAACAGGATGTCACGTGTCCCGCCTTACTCGTTTTCATCAATGGTTAGTTTTCGTGTACGGGGCTATCACCCTGTGCCGCTGCGCTTCCCAACGCATTCCACTAACACCCCACTGACTTAAGGGCTAATCCCCGTTCGCTCGCCGCTACTAGGGGAATCTCGGTTGATTTCTTTTCCTAAGGGTACTTAGATGTTTCAGTTCCCCTCGTTCGCCTCATGTAGCTATGTATTCACCACATGATGACCGCTTATGCGGCCGGGTTCCCCCATTCGGACATCGTTAGCTCAAATGCTTGTTACTAGCTCGCCAACGCTTTTCGCAAGTTACTACGTCCTTCATCGCCTCTGACTGCCAAGGCATCCACCGTATACGCTTAGTCGCTTAACCATACAACCCAAATGAGTTTCACATCACTTGAGTCGTTGCGACCAGCTGGTTTTACTTGTCTCACTTCTGACCAAAGAAGTGGACGCGCCTTAGACTTGAATATTCAAGACACTTAATAAAGTGTTTGAGAACTCAATGTTCAATGCTTTCGCATTAAACTTTTTTCGTATCAACACAACGAACTCTCGAATAAAGAGATGCATTGTGTTTAATACTATCAGCTTTCCAAATTGTTAAAGAGCGGGCTTAAAAAAGCCAAAGATAATTTTTCAGTTTATCTTTGGCATCTCTATCCATAATGCATGTTACTTGTAACTTAAAACAAGCTGTAAATGGTGGAGCTATGCGGGATCGAACCGCAGACCTCCTGCGTGCAAGGCAGGCGCTCTCCCAGCTGAGCTATAGCCCCATTTACATGCAGTGCGAGTAAGTAAGATGTTCCAAACCTCTAAAAGGATTGGTTTGCCAAATCGAGTTATCCGCGACAAATTAACGCGACGTTTAGTTCACTAAACGAGTATTAATTCAACAAAGGAGAACGAAGATTTGGTGGGTCAGAGTGGACTTGAACCACCGACCTCACCCTTATCAGGGGTGCGCTCTAACCAGCTGAGCTACAGACCCATCTTTGATAAACCTATTTAACTAGGTCCATCTTTTACTCTTTCTTCTATCAAGCAAATCTGTGTGAACACTCAAAAGGTACACGGATGTACCGAATGTCGAAAATGCAGGAGCATTTTTCGACCAAGCATCGAGTTAGTCGTATAGGTAAGGAGGTGATCCAGCCCCAGGTTCCCCTAGGGCTACCTTGTTACGACTTCACCCCAGTCATGAACCACAAAGTGGTGAGCGCCCCCCCGAAGGTTAAGCTACCCACTTCTTTTGCAGCCCACTCCCATGGTGTGACGGGCGGTGTGTACAAGGCCCGGGAACGTATTCACCGTGGCATTCTGATCCACGATTACTAGCGATTCCGACTTCATGGAGTCGAGTTGCAGACTCCAATCCGGACTACGACGAGCTTTGTGAGATTAGCTCCACCTCGCGGCTTTGCAACCCTCTGTACTCGCCATTGTAGCACGTGTGTAGCCCTACTCGTAAGGGCCATGATGACTTGACGTCGTCCCCACCTTCCTCCGGTTTATCACCGGCAGTCTCCCTAGAGTTCCCACCATTACGTGCTGGCAAATAAGGATAGGGGTTGCGCTCGTTGCGGGACTTAACCCAACATTTCACAACACGAGCTGACGACAGCCATGCAGCACCTGTCTCACGGTTCCCGAAGGCACAACCGCATCTCTGCAGTCTTCCGTGGATGTCAAGAGTAGGTAAGGTTCTTCGCGTTGCATCGAATTAAACCACATGCTCCACCGCTTGTGCGGGCCCCCGTCAATTCATTTGAGTTTTAACCTTGCGGCCGTACTCCCCAGGCGGTCTACTTAATGCGTTAGCTTGAGAGCCCAGTGTTCAAGACACCAAACTCCGAGTAGACATCGTTTACGGCGTGGACTACCAGGGTATCTAATCCTGTTTGCTCCCCACGCTTTCGTGCATGAGCGTCAGTCTTTGTCCAGGGGGCCGCCTTCGCCACCGGTATTCCTCCAGATCTCTACGCATTTCACCGCTACACCTGGAATTCTACCCCCCTCTACAAGACTCTAGTTCGCCAGTTCGAAATGCTATTCCTAGGTTGAGCCCAGGGCTTTCACATCTCGCTTAACAAACCGCCTGCGCACGCTTTACGCCCAGTAATTCCGATTAACGCTCGGACCCTCCGTATTACCGCGGCTGCTGGCACGGAGTTAGCCGGTCCTTCTTCTGTAGGTAACGTCACAGCTACAGTTTATTAAACTGCAACCTTTCCTCCCTACTGAAAGTGCTTTACAACCCGAAGGCCTTCTTCACACACGCGGCATGGCTGCATCAGGGTTTCCCCCATTGTGCAATATTCCCCACTGCTGCCTCCCGTAGGAGTCTGGGCCGTGTCTCAGTCCCAGTGTGGCTGATCATCCTCTCAGAACAGCTAGGGATCGTCGCCTTGGTGAGCCATTACCTCACCAACTAGCTAATCCCACCTAGGTTCATCCAATCGCGGAAGGCCCGAAGGTCCCCTCCTTTCCCCCGTAGGGCGTATGCGGTATTAGCAGTCGTTTCCAACTGTTATCCCCCTCGACTGGGCAGATCCCTAGGCATTACTCACCCGTCCGCCGCTCGCCACCTCAGGAGTAAACTCCCTTGTGCTGCCGCTCGACTTGCATGTGTTAGGCCTGCCGCCAGCGTTCAATCTGAGCCATGATCAAACTCTTCAATTAAAGTTTTGTTGTTTCCGAAGAAACGGCTCAATGAATTCTGTCATTTGTTTCCACCATCTCTTCATAAAGAGAAGAAAGTGAAATCAAAATTATGTACATATTGCTATGAACACTCTTCATCATTGATTTAATTCTTTGACTGCCAACCCTAAGGCTAAGCAGTTTCGATTAACTCAACACCTGTGAGTGTCCACACAGATTTGCTTGATATATTGTTAAAGAGCGTTGACCATTCGCTTACACACTCAGTGTTTTCAGCGGGTCAGGGCTGCGTATTCTACGCATTCCCATTAGTGCGTCAAGTAGTTTTTTCAACTTTCTTAACTCTCATCGTTTAGCTCGCTAACCGATGAACTGCTTGGCTTTCTTGGCTTAACTTGCGTTTCGCTGTCTGCCCTGTCAGTGGATGCGCATTATAGGGAGCTGCGGATTTTGTGCAAGGGCTTTTTTGAGAAATTTTGATCTTTTTTCAATGGTTTCAGTTAGTCACACAATACCCACTATTTATCCTCAGACTTATCCACATAAAGGTGCGTAACGCTTAAATTTCAAACTATTTATTGCGTAATCCGCTTCAAGGCCAATTTAAGATCCCGGAGGATAGAGCCACTTTAAACTTAGATGGGCGTGATGCTAGAGAAAAACGAAAAAGGATAGACATGAAAAAGGCGACTTAGTTAAGTCGCCTTTTGCTTTAGTGTATTTACGGTCATCAATGACAGTGAATTAACTCAATTTACCATGACACTGTTTATATTTACGGCCTGAGCCACAAGGGCAAGGGTCATTACGACCAACCTTCTCGCCATCACGGACCATTGGAGTATGACCAGCTACTACTTCAGGCTCGGCATCACCACCGACGAGTGACTCAGCTGCAGCATGTTGGTAATCCCGTTGGATCTTGGCATCTTCTTCACGGCGACGGGCTTCCATCTCTTCGACATCGGATTGAGCCTGCACTTGTACTTTTGACAGCACACTGATGACATCGTGCTTTAAGGTTGTGAGCAATTGTTGGAATAGCTCAAACGACTCGCGCTTATATTCTTGCTTTGGATTCTTCTGTGCGTAACCACGTAGGTGGATACCTTGACGCAGATGGTCCATCGCCGCTAAGTGTTCTTTCCACAGGCCATCGAGGGTTTGTAGCATCACGGCTTTCTCGAACTGACGTAATACTTGCGCGCCAACCATTTCTTCTTTTGCCTTATAGGCATCTGACCAAGAGGTGATAATACGCTCACGTAGACTCTCTTCGTGCAGATCGTCTTCTTTATCTAGCCATTCTTGGATAGGTAATTTGAGCATAAATTCTTGGTATAGACGTTGCTCTAGACCAGGAACATCCCATAACTCTTCGACTGATTGTGGTGGAATATACTGGTCGATTACCGCACCTATCACATCGTCTTGGATGTTTTGAATCGTATCTTCAATACTTTGTGCATCCATCAGCTCGTTACGTTGGGCATATACAACCTGGCGTTGGTCGTTGGCCACATCGTCAAACTCGAGTAATTGCTTACGGATATCGAAGTTACGCGCTTCAACTTTACGCTGGGCATTTTCGATAGCACGGGACACCCATGGATGTTCGATCGCTTCGCCTTCTTCCATCCCCAATTTTTTCATCATGCCAGAGACACGATCCGAGGCGAAGATGCGCATCAAGCTATCTTCCATCGATAGGTAGAAACGTGAAGATCCCGCATCACCTTGGCGACCTGCACGACCACGTAACTGGTTATCGATACGACGAGATTCATGGCGCTCGGTACCTAAAATATGTAAACCACCGGCGGCAACTACGGCATCATGGCGCACTTGCCAATCGGCTTTGATCTTGGCTTTTTGCTCTGGGGTTGGATTATCGAGGGCATCGATTTCCATATTCCAGTTGCCACCTAACACTATGTCAGTACCACGGCCGGCCATGTTAGTGGCAATCGTCACGGCACCAGTACGACCTGCCTGTGCCACAATTTCCGCTTCTTTTTCGTGGAACTTAGCGTTGAGCACTTGGTGTGGGATCTTTTCCTGCACCATCAAACGAGCTAATAACTCAGATTGCTCAATGGATACTGTACCTACCAACACTGGCTGGCCACGTTCACGACAATCTTTGATGTCTTTGATAATCGCTTGATATTTTTCATTGGCGGTTAAGTAAACCAAGTCCGCCATATCCTTACGCACCATTGGACGGTTTGTCGGCACTACGACAGTGTCTAATCCGTAGATGTGTTGGAATTCGAACGCTTCAGTATCTGCAGTACCTGTCATACCCGCCAGCTTCTCGTATTGACGGAAGTAGTTCTGGAAGGTGATAGAAGCCAATGTTTGGTTTTCGTTTTGAATGTGTACGCCTTCTTTGGCTTCAACGGCTTGATGTAAGCCTTCTGACCAACGACGACCCGGCATAGTACGGCCAGTATGCTCATCGACTATGATCACTTCGCCATCTTGGACTATATAGTCAACATCGCGCTCGAATAACGTATGAGCACGCAGGGCCGCATTGACATGGTGCAATAACGAAATATTGGCAGCCGAATAGAGTGAATCGCCTTCGGCTAACATGCCACGCTCGATCAGCAGATTTTCGACTTTTTCTTGGCCGCGCTCGGTAAAATGCACTTGTTTGGCTTTTTCATCGATGCTGTAGTCACCTTCACCCACATACTCTTCGGAGTCTTCTTTATCTTGGCGAATCAGATTTGGGATCAGTGTGTTGATTTTGATGTATAGCTCAGAGCTATCTTCAGCGGCGCCAGAGATAATCAACGGCGTACGCGCTTCGTCGATTAAGATTGAGTCGACTTCGTCGATCAGGGCGTAATGCAATGGACGTTGAACACGCTCTTGTGGCGAAAACGCCATATTATCGCGCAGATAGTCAAAGCCGAATTCGTTGTTGGTACCATAGGTGATATCGGCATTATAGGCGGCTTTCTTTTCATGCTGGCCAAGACCAGCCACGTTGATGCCGACGGTCAAACCGAGGAATTCAAATAGTGGACGGTTATTCTCGGCATCACGGCGTGCCAAATAATCGTTTACGGTAATGACGTGCACACCTTTGCCCGTCAATGCGTTTAAGTATGCGGGCAAAGTTGCAGTTAATGTTTTACCTTCACCGGTACGCATCTCGGCAATACGGTTACTATCGAGCACCATGCCACCGAGCAACTGCACATCGAAGTGACGCATTTCGAACACACGCTTCGATGCTTCACGAACGGTGGCAAATGCCTCGGCCATGATCGCTTCGAGGGTTTCACCTGCGGCTAAACGCTCACGAAACTCGGCGGTTTTGGCCTTTAACTCGTCATCGGTTAATTTTTCATAATCGGCTTCAAGCGCATTAATCTGATTAACGACTTTTTGTAAACCTTTAAGGGTACGGTCGTTACGACTACCAAATACTTTTGTCAGTAATTTACCAAACATCTGAATCACTTATTCTCTGTAGGCCAAGTCCATGATGGAACCTAGAAGCCAATGTTTCAATTAACTTGCTTTGCGGTAGACAAACTTCTGTGGATCTATCTGCTGTCCGCCACGCAACACTTCATAATGTACATGGGCCCCAGTTGAGCGCCCAGTACTTCCCATACTGGCGATGGTATCGCCTTTTGCGACCACATCACCTACAGTCACTGACAAAGCTTTATTATGGCCATAGCGAGTACGTAACCCATTACCATGGTCAATTTCGACCAACTCACCATAACCGAACATATTTCCAGCCCAAGTCACCACGCCTGCGGCAGTCGCGACAACTTTCGCCCCTTCTCGGCCGGTAAAATCTATGCCTTTATGCATGGTTCTGCGACCGTTGAAAGGGTCATTACGTAATCCGTAGGGCGATGAAAGCCAACCTTTATCGAGTGGCAGCCCAGATACATAACGCTCTTCATCTATATGGAGGTTAGATGACACTGTTTCAAGTAGTGACAGTTGAACATTATTGTTATCAATTCGTGAGGCGAGCTTATCCATATCATCGATAAGCTGTCCGAGCTCGATGTTAGTGCCTAGTTCACTCAAGCCACCGACACCCACCTCGGATGAAAAATCGAAATCATCTTCGAGTTTATTTCGTTCGGCAACTTGTTGACCTAAGGCTTCGAGGCGAGTGACTTTTGCCTGCATACGGGCAACGTGAGTCACTAGCATGGCCAGTTGCGACTCAGTAGCACTCTTGAGTTCTAAGACTTGTTTTTTCTGTTGTTCGCGTTGGATACGGTCATTATCGACACTGGCTTGCTGATCTTCAAATCGAGCAGTGTTGTATTGATAAATACCGGCACCTGTAGCCAACAATAACATGGGCAGGAGCAACCAGCGTTTACTGGGTTGCCAGCGCGTGACGCCATTCCGACCTTGAATAAATACTGTTACACTCATAGCCTAATTCAGCCATCTTATTATCATATGAAAAAGCCCCCTCAAGATCTCAGCCAATTACTACACCAGTCAGGCAAATTACCCGACATTGCTGAGAAAGCGGAACTACTTTTGTATCTGGATCAGCATGTGAAGCAGATTGTCGCAGGTACTATTGCGGAACAGCTGAAAGTCGCTAACTTCCGCCAGGGTGTTCTTGTAGTTGAAACCACTTCGGCAGCCTGGGCCGCACGAATTAATTTCCAAAAGTCGAAGCTACTCGCGCAACTTCAAGCAGAAACGCTCCCAATCCTTACCGCAATTGAAGTCAAAGTCAACCCGAGATTAGCAATGTATGATGCAAAGCCTAAACAAGCTCACAAAGAAATGAGCCCTGTTGCGGCGGAACATATTGCCGCGCTGGCAGAAAATGTGAGTGGTACACTGGGCGAAAAACTAAAACGGCTGGCCTCATTGGCCAGCCGTAATAAATAAACTCACACTTTTTTAAGCAAATACGGCGCCACCTGGCACAGTAAAGCTGACGGGTACATCTGCTTCTTTTTCAAAGCTGACCAACTCCCACGCATCCTGTTGCGCCAGCAGTGCTCGCACTAATTGGTTATTCAGTGCATGACCCGTTTTATAGGCTGTGAACTCGCCTAAAATGGCATGTCCGGCTACGTAGAGATCACCAAATGCGTCTAAAATCTTGTGCTTAACAAACTCGTCCTCATAACGCAGGCCGTCGGGGTTGAGGACGCGGTATTCATCAAGCACAACCGCATTTTCCATGCTGCCACCTAATGCAAGGTTGTTCGCACGCAGATACTCAATATCACGCATAAAACCAAAAGTACGGGCACGGCTGATATCTTTCACAAAAGCAGATGTTGAGAAGTCCATCACCACATGCTGTTGGCTACGGGCGATCTCTGGGTGAGCAAAGTCAATTTTAAAATTAACTCTAAAACCTTTAAAAGGTTTTAACTCGGCCCACTTATCGCCATCTTCAACACGCACAGGGCGCTTAATCTTTAAGTACTTCTTAGGTGCAGCCTGCTCTTTAATACCGGCAGACTGTAATAAGAAGACGAATGGGCTCGCACTGCCATCCATAATAGGGATTTCAGGTGCGTCCACTTCGATTACGGCGTTGTCTATGCCTAAACCTGCGAGTGCAGCAAACAAATGCTCAATAGTCGAAATTCGAATACCTTCGTCATTGACAAGAGCCGTGCACATAGTGGTTTCACGAACTTGTTCCGCCTTCGCAGGAATTGCGACAGCAGGACTCATATCGGTACGCACAAGTACGATCCCTGTATTAACTGGTGCGGGCATAATGCTCAAGGTGACCTTATTGCCGGAGTGTAATCCGACGCCGGTAGTTTTCACCATTTTTTGAACAGTTCTTTGAAATATCATTCAGTTACCCGTTTAAATTCGAATTGCAAAGCCTAATATTTGTACACCCAGCGGCGGCAAAACAGCCACAGAGATATGACATGGTAACATAACTTAACCATGTCATACAAATGCAGCTATCCTGTGGTATCGCTCGACAACGAGTGTCACCACAGAATACACGCTGGACTCAAATGCCCTTATTAATCAGCTTGCTTACGCAAAAACGCTGGAATATCAAGGTAATCCAATTCATGCTTCGTTGAAGGTGCAGGTGCCGGAGCGGGTTGAGCCGCCGTTGGCAATACATTGCCCTTTGGTGCAGCATAGCTCACGTGGGCAACTTCTTCGACATAGGCTTCAACTTTTGGTTCCACAACGACAGGCTCTGGGCGAGGCGCAGGCTTAGAAACCAATTGGATATCAGGACGCTTTTCAGCACCGATACCGGTTGCAACCACAGTAACACGCAGCTCATCGCTCATTTCTGGGTCGATAACCGCACCCACGACCACAGTCGCGTTGTCAGAGGCGTAAGCCTTAACATGGTTACCCACGGTTTCGAATTCTTCGATACTCATATCCATACCTGCGGTAATGTTAACTAACACACCACGGGCACCGGCTAAGTCGATATCTTCTAATAATGGGCTGGCAACGGCAGCTTCCGCCGCTTCTTCTGCACGGTCTTCACCGCGAGCGACGCCTGTCCCCATCATGGCATTACCCATTTCAGACATCACAGTCTTCACGTCGGCGAAGTCGACGTTAATCAGACCTGGACGAGTGATAAGCTCGGCAATACCTTGTACCGCACCGAGTAACACGTTATTCGCTGCAGCAAATGCATCGAGTAATGAAGTGCCACGGCCCAATACTTTTAATAATTTTTCGTTCGGGATCGTGATTAACGAATCCACGTGCTTAGCGAGCTCGGCGATACCTTGCTCGGCATAAGCCATACGCTTTTTGCCTTCGAATGGGAAAGGCTTAGTCACAACCGCAACGGTTAAGATGCCTTCTTCACGGGCGATTTGCGCCACAACTGGCGCAGCACCTGTACCTGTACCACCGCCCATACCGGCGGCGATAAAGATCATATCCGAGCCTTTGATTGCGGCGCGAATGTTCTCGCGATCTTCTTCGGCGGCTGCACGACCCACATCCGGGTTCGCACCTGCACCTAGGCCTTTAGTAACATCACGGCCTAATTGAATTGTTGAGCCGGCACTGGATTTACGTAGTGCCTGCGCGTCTGTGTTGGTAACGACAAACTCAACACCTTCAATGTTGTGTTTGACCATATGTTCGACAGCATTACCGCCGCCGCCGCCAACGCCGATGACTTTAATCACCGCGTCATCTGAGTGAGTGTCCATGATCTCAAACATTGTCTGATCTCCGTGTTGCCTGCGTTATGAAAATTAAAATTCGCCCTTAAACCAGCTTTGGACCCGATTCCAAGCACTGGTTACCCCTTGACGCTCAGGACGCTCGAATTGACGTTCGATCACCCGTCTTGCGCCGTAGTGAAGCAGCCCAACTCCAGTGGAGTAAATAGACTGATCCACGTATTCATATAACCCTTTGATCGGTAGCGGTGACGCTACTCGAACTGGCATGCCGAAGGTTGCTTCCGCAATATCGACGACGCCTTGAATCGACGCTGTGCCACCCGTGAGCACAATACCTGCGGCGATTTGATCTTCTAAACCACTGTCTTTCAACTCTTTGAGCACAAGCTCAAACAGCTCTTGGTATCTTGGTTCAACCACTTCGGCGAGCGTGTGACGTGACATGCTCCGCGATGGACGACCACCTACCGAGGGCACTTCAATACTGTCTTCGCGGCTCACCATAGAACTGCGAGCACAGGCGAACTGCACTTTAATTTGTTCAGCATGTGACGATGGCGTGCGGAAAATCTTCGCAATGTCGTTCGTCACTTGGTTACCCGCAACCGGTACAACCGCACAATGACGCAAGGCGCCATTGGTATATACCGCGATATCCGTAGTGCCACCGCCGATATCGACGATACACACACCTAAATCTTTCTCATCGAAGGTCAACACAGCATCGGCTGAAGCAATCCCCGAGAACACTAAGTCGTCAACCTTAAGGCCACAACGCTCAACGCTCTTAGTAATATTCTTCGCCATATCATTAGCGCAGGTCACTATGTGCACCTTGGCCTCCATACGCATACCGGACATACCGATTGGGCTGCGAATACCGTCTTGAACGTCGATTGCATATTCCTGCGGCAGCACGTGTAAAATGCGACGTTCCGTCGGGATCTTCACCGAGCGAGCCGTATGGATCACGTTATCAACATCTTCCTGTGTCACTTCTTCATCGTTGATCGATACCATGCCGTTTTCATTTTGGCAGGCGATGTGTTTACCCGAAATACTCAAGTAAACCGATGACACTTGGCAATCCGCCATTAATTCCGCTTGATCGAGCGCACGTTGCACACTGCGAACTATCGAATCTAAATCGTTCACGCCACCTTTATCCATGCCCCTTGAGGGATGGTTACCAAGGCCAACTATGCTAATTTCGCCATCGGGCAGAACTTCGCCTATGATCACTGCGACCTTAGAGGTTCCTATGTCCAATCCGACGATAAGGTTTCTATCTTGGTTTTTGATCATTAATTATCGGCTCTCTTGTTTGTGCATCGCCCCAGCCTACGGCCAACCCTGTGTCGTAGCGCAAATCCACTCTGGCAATCGGTTTATCTTGTTTAGCCAATAGCGGGTAAACGGTAATAAACCTTTGTATTCTTGCCATTTTATCTTCTCGACCTAGGTCTAAAACAATACCGTTACCTAGGGTCGCGTGCCACGCATGGCGCGGCGTTAAATTTAAGTAGGCTAAGGTAAAGCCATTAATCTTCAGCAACGAATTAACCTGCGCGTAGGCGGTTAATACCTCAGTGCCCATATCGTCCGGTCCAGATAACTGCGGCAGATATTCAAGCTCAGGACGAGATGGCGCCTCAAACACTTCGCCATGCACATTTAACCATGAGCTACCGTTCCAATGGGCAACGGGTTGCTGTTCTTGTAAATAGACCCTGAGTTTCGCAGGCCACTCACGTCTGACCGATGCGCGATACACCCAAGGTAAGGCTTCTAGCGCCTGTTGCACTAAGGTAATGTCTGCGCTAAAAAAACTCCGCTGCATTAAATCCTGTAGTGCAATTTGTATATCTCTATCTGTGGTGTAAGTCCGTTCACCTTTGATGGCAACCGCCTCAATCGGCAAGGTGCTGGCATCATTTAAAAACTTATGTAACTGGTAGCCACCAAAGACGAAGCTACCAATGACTAGCCATAAAAAACCAATCCCACTCCACAGGTACCAATTAACCCGGGACATCCTCGCCCGCCAGTGTCGCCTCTTATCACTCCAAGACACGTTTGTTTCCACCTTTCAACGACACTACTAAAAACCACAGAAAATCGGCCATTATATAGAGCTAAATCTTTTGGTCAAAATTTCCTTTAACCCGAGATCCCGCGCGATGCATCAAGGTTTTGCTGCGTTAGCCACAACCGTTGCAAAGCCTAATTCTGATACTGCTAACTGGCGCGACAGGGCGCCTATATTACCCGCACCTTGAGTCAACAATAAATCCCCTTCCTGCAACACATCGGGTAGCACTTCGGCTAGCTGATCTGGGCTGGCAATGAAGATAGGATCAAGCTGGCCACGCAGGCGAATTGAGCGACACAGTGCCCGACCATCGGCCCCAGTAATGGGCGCCTCGCCTGCACTGTAGACATCGAGCAACAGCAGGCAATCCACCTGGGATAACACCTCAATAAAGTCTTCGTACAAATCTCGGGTACGTGTATATCTATGGGGCTGATAGGCCATCACTAAACGCTTTTCAGGCCAGCCTGCACGCGCCGCTTTTATGGTCGCCGCCACTTCACTCGGATGGTGACCATAATCATCGACTAACATGACCTCGCCCTTAGGCGTAGCAAACTTGCCTAAATGCTGGAAACGACGGCCAATACCTTGGAATTCAGCCAAGGCTTGAATGATGGCACTGTCATCGATTTCATCTTCGGTTGCCACGGCAATGGCGGCCAGCGCATTAAGCACATTGTGCTGACCTGGCAGGTTGAGCAGCAGATCTAAATCGTCTTTACCTTTACGTCTTACGGTGAAACGGCATTGATGCCCTTGCTGGCTGAAATTCAGCGCCTGCACATCGGCATCATAACTAAAGCCATAGGTCACTAAATGGCGACCAATACGTGGCATAATTTCCCGCACGACAGGGTCGTCGATACAGACTACGGCCACGCCATAGAAGGGTAAGTTATGCAGAAAATCGACGAAGGTGGATTTGAGTTTCTCAAAGTCGCCACCGTAGGTATCCATATGATCTGCTTCGATATTGGTCACGACACTGACCATAGGCTGCAAATGCAGGAAACTCGCATCGCTCTCGTCCGCCTCGGCGATCAAATAACGACTGGTGCCTAATCTGGCATTCGTACCTGCGCTATTCAGCAAACCGCCGATCACAAAGGTGGGATCACGCCCCGCCTGGCCATAAACACTGGCGATAAGGCTAGTGGTTGTCGTTTTACCATGGGTGCCCGCAATCGCCACACCATGACGATAACGCATTAACTCGGCTAACATTTCAGCGCGGCGAACGATAGGGATCCGCAGCTCCTTTGCCGCAATAATCTCTGGATTTTCAGGGTTGATCGCGGTTGACACTACGACCACATCCACCTGCTGCACATTGTCTGCCCCGTGGCCGATGTAGATCTTAGCGCCGAGTAAACACAGTCTGTCGGTCACCGCATTTTGCGCTATGTCCGAACCACTGACGTGATAACCTTCGTTTACTAATACCTCAGCGATCCCGCCCATGCCCGCGCCGCCAATGCCGACGAAATGAATACGCTTAATTCGGCGCATTTCTGGGATCATACTTCTGAGTTGTATGTATCTTTCTGTCTTAGTCATACTTATCCTTTCTCGGCGAGGGTGATACACACTTGGGCGACCTGCTCGGTTGCATCCAACACGGCAACGTCCCTCGCTCTTTGGCCCATATGGGCTAATTCTGCTCTATCATTGGCAAGTAACTGTAATTTACCCACCAGTTTGTTCACGTCCAAGATGGCCTGCGGCAATAGGAAAGCGGCGCCAGCCTCAACCAAAACCTGGGCATTACGGGTTTGGTGATCATCTACCGCATGGGGATAAGGCACCAAAATGCTTGGCAGCCCTACCGCCGCTAACTCAGATACCGTCAGCGCGCCGGCACGGCACAATACCACATCCGCCCAGCGATAGGCGGCCTCCATATCGTCAATAAATTCGGCGACATTCACTCCGCCATCTTGCCCCTGCTGCTGGTAAGCCGCTTTTACACTGGCAAGATTATCTTTACCCACTTGATGCCACACAGTAATCGATTGCTGTTTACTCAGCGCCGCAACCACCTCTGGCATTAAATCGTTAAAAACTTTCGCACCCAGACTACCACCCACGACGAGCACTTTTAGGGCATCATCGGCAACTTGCTTAGGCTCGGCGCCTAGGGCAATCAGCTCACGGCGAATGGGATTGCCCACGACTTTTGCCTTCACCTTGGTAAAAGTGTTTTGAAAAGCACATAGCACTTGGCTCGCAATCCGCGATAACAACTTATTGGTCATTCCGGGAATGGCGTTTTGCTCATGCAGCACTAAGGGCACGCCCGCCAATTTTGCCGCCACACCGCCTGGGCCACTGGCGAAGCCGCCCATGCCCAGTACCACATCTGGCTTAAACTCGGCGATGACGGCCTTAGCTTGCAAAATGGAACGCACCACTTTAAAGGGCGCCGCCAATTTACGCACTAAGCCATTACCACGAACGCCTTTGATATCGATAAAATCAATATCAAAGCCATACTGGGGCACGAGTCGCGCCTCCATACGATCGGCCGTGCCTAACCAACGCACCTGCCAACCCTGTTGTGCTAAATATTTAGCCACGGCCAATGCCGGGAATACATGCCCTCCCGTGCCACCTGCCATAACTAAAATACGTTTACCCGCTGGGGTCATCACTTTAATCTCCCTTGTACGGCCTGAACTAAACTCATGCGCCGTTCGTAATCGATGCGTAGCAGTGTCATTGCCGCTACCGTCATGACCCATAAACTACTGCCACCGTAGCTCACAAAGGGCAGTGTTAGCCCTTTAGTGGGTAACATGCCGATACTGGCGCCCACATTCACTACGGTTTGGAAACAAATAGAAATACCAATGGCATAGGCTAAGTAACCTTCGAAGGCTTTATCCATCACTAGGCAAAGATTGCCTAATCGAATCGCCCTCAATGCCACAAACAACAACACGGATAACACGGCAATAATGCCGATAAAACCTAACTCTTCCCCAATCACGGCGAAGATAAAGTCGGTATGGGCTTCGGGTAAGTATTCCAATTTTTGAATACTGTTACCTAGCCCTTGACCAAACCAATCTCCGCGACCATAGGCCATCAAAGATTGAGTTAACTGATAGCCACTACCGAAGGGATCTTGCCAAGGATCCATAAATGAAGTAACCCGGCGCATACGGTAAGGTTCTAATAACACTAAGGCAACGAAGGCTAGGACTCCGGCAAAGATCAGGGCGAAGAAGTCGAGCAAACGCGCCCCCGCCAAAAACAGCAGCCCAACCGTACCGACGAACAACACCACCACAGTCCCTAAGTCTGGTTGCATCAAAATCAAGATGGCGTAGATTGCAAATACCGCGATCGGTTTATAGAAGCCCTTCGCATTTTCACGCACTTCCTGGTGACGACGCACCAAATAACCCGCCATATACACAGAGAAGGCAAACTTTGCCACTTCCGCGACTTGGATACGGATCGGGCCAATGGATAACCAACGCGTCGCCCCGTTGACTGTGGTCCCGACCACTAATACCGCCACTAGCATCAGCCCCACGACAAGCAACATAATGGGACTCATACGCTGCCAAGTTTGCATTTCAATCCGCAACACGAACGCCGCAATGATGAGGCAACCGAGTAAATAGCCCACATGGCGCGTCATAAAGTAAAACGGATTACCCGTTAACGTCTGGGCCTCAGGCATAGACGCCGACATCACCATCACAAAACCAAAGCCAATCAAAGACAACACGGCCGTGAGCAAAGCCCGGTCGTACAACTGCACGCCCGGGACTTCGGTATCACGTTGCCAGTTGGGGAGTGCATTCAACACCCGCCCAAACAGGCTAAGTTGTCTTGCATCACTCGCCATCGAGTTGCTCCACTTGGCTTCTAAAATCATCACCACGGGCCATAAAGTTACTGTACATATCTAGGCTGGCACAGGCGGGCGACAGCAAAACGATATCACCGGATGTGGCTAATTCTGCCGCCTTGGTCACTGCTGCAGCCATAGAGTCGACTTTAATCGCCCCTGCTTTAAGCGCGGCAATCTTATTACCATCACGGCCTAAGGTAATCAGGTGAGTCACTGCTGCTAACGGCTCTACGAGTGGGCCAAAATCAGCCCCTTTACCATCGCCGCCGGCAATTAAAATAATATCGCCTAAGTGATCGCTTAAGCCTTCGAGCGCCGCTACTGTGGCGCCCACATTGGTGGCCTTTGAGTCGTTAACATAGGTGACGCCCGCTTTAACGCCCACGACTTCGCAGCGGTGCGAAAGCCCGGTAAAGGTACGAGCAACTTTGGCCATCACTTGCTTATCCACGCCAACCACATCAACTAAGGCCATGGCGGCAAGTAAATTGGCGTGGTTATGGCTACCAATCAGCGATACTTCTGCGATCGGCATAATTTCACTGTGCCCATGGTAAATCTTGCTATCGCTGATGCCCCATTCATCACCTTCGGGTGGCGCTAAACCAAAACTATTTTGGTTCATCGGTTCCGTTGGCATAGTTAAGGCATCGTCACGATTAAAGAGGATGGCGCGACTCTGATGATACAAACGCAATTTAGCGTTGCGATAGGCATCCATATCGCTGTATCTGTCCATATGATCTTCGGTCACATTTAAACAAGTTGAGACCACACAGTTCAAACTGTGGGTGGTTTCAAGCTGGAAGCTCGACAGCTCAAGCACATAAATCTCGGCATTGTTGCTTAGCAGGTCAAGAGCCGGGATACCAATATTCCCACCCACGGCGACCGCCATACCCGCTTCGCGCAGCACTTCACCGACTAAGGTGGTAACGGTCGACTTACCGTTTGAACCTGTGATGCCAATGACGCAGGGTTTGCGATCGGCAATTTCACGGGCAAATAGCTCGACATCACCAATCACCTCAATGCCCATATCCAATGCGGCGCGCACCTCTGGCGTATCGATAGCAATCCCCGGGCTGATAATGATTTGTGTCGCCTGCACTAAATAGCGGCAATCAAATCCGCCCGCAATCAACTGCACCTCAGGGAAAGAAGCCGCTAAGGTATCGGCTCCCGGTGGTTGCCTGCGGCTATCCATGACCAGTGGCGTAATGCCTTTTCCACACAAATAGCGCACCACAGAGAGCCCTGTAGCCCCCAAACCTAACACTATGTGTGAATACTGATTTTGCATGACCTATTACCTTAACTTCAACGTGGCTAAGCCGAGTAAGACCAGAAATATTGAGATGATCCAGAAGCGGACAATCACACGGGGTTCTGGCCAGCCTTTTAACTCGTAGTGGTGATGGATGGGCGCCATACGGAAAATCCGCTGACCACGCAACTTGTAGGATCCCACCTGTAGGATCACAGACACAGTTTCCATCACAAACACACCACCCATGATCACTAACAGGATTTCTTGGCGAACTAATACCGCAATCGCACCAAGGGCTGCGCCTAATGAGAGTGAACCCACATCGCCCATAAAGACTTGCGCTGGGTAAGTGTTAAACCATAAAAAGCCTAAACCTGCGCCCACTATCGCGGTACAGACGATAACGAGTTCACCCGACCCCGGCAAATGCGGGATATGCAGATAATTGGCAAACTGAGCGTGACCCGATAAATACGCAATCAAGGCAAACGCCGCCGCGACCATCACAGTCGGCATAATCGCCAAACCATCGAGGCCATCGGTTAAGTTCACCGCATTACTCGAACCCACAATAGTGAAGTACGCCAATACAATAAATACGGCGCCAAGTTGCGGCATCACGTCTTTAAAGAAAGGCACCACTAGCTGGGTTTCACCCGGGTTGGCTGCGGTGGCATATAAAAAGAAGGCAATTAACAATGCGGCTAAGGATTGCAGAATATATTTCCAACGCGCAATCAAGCCCTTAGTGTCTTTACGCACCACTTTGCGGTAATCGTCGATAAAGCCAATCAGGCCGAAGCTACCGAGCACAAACAGCATCACCCACACATAGCGGCTACCTAGGTCGCCCCACAACAATACGCTGATAAAGATGGCGGCTAAGATCAGCAGACCACCCATGGTTGGCGTACCGCGTTTACTAAAATGTGATTCTGGGCCATCGTTACGCACTACTTGGCCAATTTGCATTAACTGCAAACGTTCTATAAGTTTTGGTCCCCACCAGAGGCTAAAAATTAATGCGGTTAATAGGCCTAAAATGGCTCTAAATGTCACATAAGAAAATACGTTAAACCCTGTATGAAACTGGGTTAAATACTCGGCCAGATACACCAGCATCTACACTAACTCCCCACGCCCGAAGGCTACTGTTAGGCCATCCACGACCCGCTCCATGGCGGCGCTACGTGAACCTTTAACTAAAACCGTCACCTGTCCCGGCAACTGGTTGATGTGTTTTATCAGTTTTTCTACTAACGTCGCCACGCTGTCATGGTGCTCCGCCCCGAAAGCTTGGCTCGTGTGCTGACTCAAATTCCCCGTACAAAACAGCGCATCAATCCCCTGCTGTTTGGCCAGCTGTCCGAGCTCAGCGTGCAAAAGGGGCGCATTGTCGCCTAATTCGCCCAAATCTCCCAGTACCAAACAACGATTTTCAGAAATTTCCTTTAACCAAGCGATTGCCGCCCCGACAGACACAGGATTCGCGTTATAGCTATCGTCGATTAGACGAATTCGTCCTAATTGAGTTGGCTGCATCCGCCCTTTCACGGGAGTCAATTGGCTTAACCCATTCGCTATCTCGGCAAGGCTTAATCCCAGCGCAATACACACACTTGCAGCGGCTAAGGCATTGCTCACTTGATGGCGGCCAGCCAGCGGTAAAATCACAGGGCAAGACTCACCTAAGTAATTGAGCATAAAACGATAACAACCCTCTTTATCCGCTTTATGCCCGCTTGCAATCACATCGATATGCCGTTTTGCCGCACCTTCTTGCTGGGAAAAGCTCAGTTGCTTATAGTGCTTAGCCTTCACCCTCATCACATCCGCAAAGGCATCGTCGGCGTTGATAATGGCGGTGCCACCCTGTTGCAAATGATTAAAAATTTCCGACTTGGCCTGTGCAACCCCCGCCTGGGAACCAAACCCTTCTAAATGGGCGCTGCCAACGTTATTCACCAGCGCTACATTTGGACGCACCAAGCCTGAGGTGTAATCGATCTCACCTTTATGGTTAGCACCCAGCTCAAACACCCCATATTCATCCGCAGGCGTTAAGCGCAGCAGGGTTAAGGGCACGCCAATCTCGTTATTAAAATTGCCCGCGGTGTAAAGCACTTGATGTTTAGCCGACAGAATAGTGGCAATCATTTCCTTCACACTGGTCTTGCCGTTAGAACCCGTTAATGCCACGCAAATGGGATTCACTTGGTCACGGACATAAGCGCCAATCGCGCCCATGGCCCTTTGACAATCGGCGACGATAAGCTGCGGAATATCGAAGGGAAGCTCACGCTCGACCATTAATGCCGCTGCGCCGTTCTCAATGGCCGTCACGGCAAAATCATGGCCGTCGAAACGCTCACCTTTTAAGGCGACAAACAGGGTTGCAGCGCCGATTTTACGGCTATCGCTGCTTAAATCTTGGATGGTGACATCGTCACCGACTCGACGCTCGCCTAAGTGTTGGCATAGGGCCTCGAGGGAAAGAGGGATCATCTGGTTTGCTCCGATAACTGGCGTGCCAGGGCGCGTTCATCGTAGTCATAACGCACGCCTGCCGCCTCTTGGTAAGTTTCATGGCCTTTACCCGCGAGCAAAATCACATCCCCTGGTTTAGCCAATGCCACAACCTCTTTAATGGCTGTGACACGGTCAACCTGAGTCAATGCGAGCTCTGGATTAATAAGCCCTTGGATAATATCGGCAATAATTTGCTTAGGATCTTCACTGCGGGCATTGTCGCTGGTCACCATAATGCGGTCGGCAAATTGCTCCGCCGCTTGTCCCATGAGTGGACGTTTGCCCTTATCACGGTCACCACCACAGCCAAATACACACCATAACTCACTAGTGCAGTGGCGGCGTAGGGCGTTTAATGCCTGTTCGATTGCATCGGGCGTATGGGCATAATCGACCACTAAGGTGATGTTATCCACCGTAGTAAAACGCTCCATGCGGCCAGCCACAGGCACTAAATAAGGCACCTGCTCAGCCAATGCCCGCATATCTATCCCCTGTAAATACAAGGCAGATAATGCCGCGAGTAAATTCGATAGGTTAAACGCGCCTAATAAAGGAGAACGGATTTCGACTTCGCCCTCGGGCCAAACTAATGTGGCCAGCACGCCTTGATCATTAAATTGCACCGCTTTGGTATAAAAGGTGGCTTCCGGATGGCTTTCAATACTAAAGCCCCAGATCTTAGCGGCGGCATTTTGCAGTTCAGATAACCAAACGGCGCCAACGGCATCATCTAAGTTCAGCAACCCGTGACGCAAGGTATCGAAGCGAAACAGCATTTGTTTAGCCGCGGCATAGCTTTCCATATCGCCGTGATAATCGAGATGGTCACGGGTTAGATTGGTAAACACGGCGACATCGAAGGGCACGGCATCGACTCGGCCTTGGACTAAACCATGGCTCGAGACCTCCATCGCGCACACGCTCACACCTTGCGCTTCAAATTCATGCAATTGGCGCATCAGGGTAATGGCATCGGCCGTGGTATTGCCGCTATCGACCAACTCACCCCAAAGGCCGTTGCCTAAAGTGCCCATTACCGCCGCTTTGCGCGCTAATAAGGTGGTTAGCTGGGCGATTAACTGACTGGTCGAGGTCTTACCGTTCGTTCCTGTGATACCGATAACGCCCATGGATTGGCCTTGGCTCACGGGGTAACGCACGGCGGCCAACGCCGAAACCTGCTGGCTAAGCCGATAAAAATAAATCTGTACGCCTTGCTCAGCATGCTCGCTTGTTAGCACTTTGCCATGCTCACTTGGGTTGTCCGTATGGACTAACACCGCGGTGGCACCTTGGGCTAAGGCCTTATCGATAAACTGTCTGCCATCCACCTTGTGCCCTGGCAGCGCTAAAAACACATCGCCGCGACATATTGCGCGGCTATCTAAGGTCAAATGATTGAAGGACTGATTGCCCGAATACTCAAACCAAGGCGCTAACAGATCCCGTAACAACATCATTCTGTTCTCCCTGCGGCGATACCCGCCAACTGCACCTGTTCTTTATCGGAAATGGGTTCAACATTTAGCATTTGCAGTGCACCGGACATCACTTTAGCGAACGCCGGCCCTGCCACTGAACCACCATAATAGAGATCGCCCTTAGGCTCGTTCACTACCACCACTATCGCTAATCTAGGATTATTCGCAGGAGCAACACCCGCAAATAAAGCAACATAATCATCACCATAACCACCAGCAATTGCCTTACGGCTAGTGCCAGACTTACCCGCAACCGGATAACCATCGATATGGGCCAATGTGCCCGTGCCGCCTTTTTCGGTAACACTGACCATCATCTGCAGCACATCATTGGCCACATTTTGTGAAATGACCCGTTCACCCTCGGGCGGCTTCTTGAGCTTTAAAATAGAAACAGGATATAAAGTGCCGCCATTGCCTAAGGTGGCGTACATGCGTGCAAGCTGCAATGTGGTGGCCGTTAAACCGTAACCGAAGGACAAGGTGGCGCGTTCAAAGTCGGACCAACGGTGCCTGTCTTGGATCAAACCCGCACTTTCACCCACAAGGTTAATCCCAGAAAAGTTACCTAAGCCCATAGATTGATAGGTACCCAGCAACTGTTGTACTGGAATAGATAGGGCTAATTTACTGATACCCACGTTACTGGATTTAGCCAGAATACGCGCCAAGCTCATATCACCATAGTTATTAGGGTCGCGTACCTGACGCCCACCTAAGCGCATCCAACCTGGGGACGTCGGGATAATATCGGTCGACTTAACGGTACCCGCCTCAAGCGCCGCCGCCACGACAAAAGGTTTAATGGTTGAACCCGGCTCGAAGGTATCCGTCATCGCGCGGTTACGCATTCTGAAGGTTTGCAGATTATCCCGAGAATTAGGGTTATAGGATGGCGTGTTGACCATTGCCAGCACTTCACCTGTGTGGATATCGAGTACCACAATCGAGCCAGATGTCGCTTGGTTCATTTCCGTGGTGCGTTTCAGCTCACGGTAGGCAAGTTGTTGAATGCGATGATCGATACTCAACACCAGATCATTTGGACTCTCGCCTTCTTGAATGATATCGAGGCGCTCCACCACATGGCCATCACGGGATTTACGCACTTTTTGCTTCGATGGCGTGCCCGTGAGCCAACTGTTGTACGCGTTTTCCACCCCTTCAATCCCAACATCATCGATGTTAGTGATACCAATCAACTGGGCGGTGATTTCGCCACCTGGGTAATAACGGCGCGATTCAGACTTTAAAAACACCCCGGGTAATTTCAACTGGGTAATATAATCGGCCACCGCGGGGGTCACTTGGCGCTTAAGGTAGGTAAAACGTTTAGTGGGATTACTGCGCACCCTGTCGAGCACATCTTCGATAGGCTCATGCAGTACATCGGCGAGGGCTTGCCAACGGCGCATATCGGCAAAACCATTATTATCATTTACTTGCTTAGGATCGGCCCAGACCGCACGCACCGGCACACTGACGGCCAACATGTCGCCATTACGGTCAGTGATCAAACCTCGTTGCACTTCACGACTGGTGGTGCGCAGGGTGCGCATATCACTTTCGTGGCGTAGCTTATCGGGCTCGATGATTTGAATATAGGCCGCGCGTCCCACTAGACTGCAAAATAGCGCAAGCACAAACCCCACCACAACGTATAGACGCCAGTGGATAAGTTGTGGCTTTTGCTTTTTGCTCGCCTGTTTGGTTTTTGCTTGCCTAATCATATTTTCCCTATACTCACGGCACCTTTACCACAACTTCTTCGCTGGGCAAGGGGCGACTCATGTTGAGCTCCTTCGATGCAATACGCGTAATGCGGCTATGTTCCGTTTGCGATTGCTCTTCCAATAATAAATTGCGCCACTCAATATCTAATCTGTCCCGCTCCTGTAGCAGTTGGTCCCACTGGGTCGTGAGCTTACGGCTAACATGGCTGGTATAAACCACAGCAACGGCATGACCTAACACGAGCAAAGCCAATAACAAGATCCATTTGTGACGCCATAAATCGTGCAAAACGATCCTTGGCAGATTTAAAGAGGGCTTACTCACTGCGTTTGCCCCTTAGTAATCTAATCGCTCGGCAATGCGTAGCACCGAACTGCGGGCCCTGGCATTGCGTTCAATTTCCTCATCGGACGGCATAATTGCCTTGCCAATGGCGCGCAGCTTGCGCGACTTGTTAATTTGATCTTCAGTGATCGGCAGACCGTGGGGCACGCTTTCGCCTTGACTGTGGCGACGGATAAAACGCTTAACGATGCGGTCTTCCAAGGAGTGGAAGCTGATAATCGATAAACGCCCCTGTGGGGCAAGTACGGTTAACGCTCCCTCAAGAGCTTGATCTATTTGGTCTAATTCACTATTGATATAGATACGGATTGCCTGGAACACACGGGTTGCCGGGTGCTTATTGCGTTCTTTATTCTTAGTGATACGGGCAATTAAATCGGCCAAATCTTTAGTGCGTAAAAATGGCGTTTTGTCACGGTCAGCAGCAATACAGCGGGCAATATGGCGGGCGTTTTTCTCTTCACCATAGGTTTTAAATACCCAGGCCATATCTTCAATTTCAGCGCGGGCAATCCACTGGGCTGCGGTTTCACCTTGGCTGTTATCCATCCGCATATCGAGTGGACCATCGCGCAGGAAACTAAACCCACGCTCGGCATCGTCAAGTTGAGGTGAAGACACACCTAAATCGAGTAGCACGCCATCAATTTTACCGACAAGGCCCAATTCCTCGACATAATCGGCTAACTGACCAAAACCACCGTGGACGATTTGAAAGCGGGGATCGTCGCTAAATTGTTTTGCGGCTTCAATCGCTTGGGGATCTCTGTCGATGGCAATCAAGCGGCCATTGGCACCGAGTCGTTGCAACACTTGTCTTGAATGACCACCGCGGCCGAACGTGCCATCGATATAGATGCCATCGTCTTTGATGTTCAAACCGCCAACCGTTTCTTCTAGCAGAACGGATAAATGGGCAAATTCCTGACTCATTACTCTCTTCTTATTTAGTTATGCGACGCGTTAGAGTGAAAAATCCGCCAGACGCTCGTTGTTAGCAAGCTCCTCGCTTCGAATCGTTTCCTGACACTCATCAATTTGCTGCAGCCAAGCTTGCTCATCCCACAGCTCAAATTTGTTTAACTGTCCCACCAACATGATGCGCTTATCTAAGCTGGCGTATTGCCGCAGCGGCGGTGGCAGTAATATGCGCCCATTGCCGTCGAGTTCTACCTCATGGGCATAACCGAGCAACAGTCGTTTTAAGGATCTCTGGGTTTGGTCGGTATCTGAAAGCTTTAGCAACTTAGCTTCGATCAATTCCCATTCATGGATTGGATACAAGAGTAAACAGGCGGATTGAATATCGACGGTAATCACGATGCGGCCCTGGTGCTCTAGCTGCAAAGGTTCGCGGTATCGCACTGGAATAGCGATCCGTCCCTTTGTATCTAGGTTGATGGCACTGGCTCCACGAAACACGCTAATTCATCCTATCCTTTGATTTTTGATCCACAAATATCCACTATTTCCCACAACTGCTAAGTTTAGGGACAGTGGACAAGCATTGTCAAGGGATGGGATCCTTTTATAAAGCCAGTCGGCAAGCGGGTTAGCAGCATGTTGCCCCTATAACCTAGTGACAAAGTTTTGACAAAAAAATCGGTATAAAATCGGCTAAACGATGGAAAGGAGGAAGATAAGTAGAGGGCAAATAAGCAGCAATCGTTAGCTTTCAGGCAGTTGCAATACAAATTATGCAGTTGAATTTCTGTAATTGCAGGCTTTGGCCTTGGGATAAATCACGATAGACGCATGCATTGCGATAAAATATGGCTTCAATTTCAATTGTCGTCAGCGCCACAAAATCACCTGATTCAGCATAAATCGCTAAATATTTATTTTTGGCCAAAAGCTTCGACTAAGAAATTTATTTAATGATTGCGAGAAAGATCAAAGATCGCTCTCTGTTAACCTAAGGCTAGACCCAAAAACACTGTTGCTAACGAAGGATCCACTCTTATGCCGATCGCAACCTGAATGCGCCGATATGGCAGACATCCAGTTTTTGCTCATCGCAGCAAATCGCCAAAGGATTTTAAACGGTGTATAGTCTAAATATTAATCAACTCCTGCCGATAGAATGCCAAGTGGCTTAAAAAAGGAGGCGTTATGAGTGGATTGGACAGTATTTATGCCATGTTGGCACAGCCAGCAAAAGCGGTATTTCACCCTAAACGGGTCGTCGATCAGGTAAGCAGTACCACTGCGAATGCACCTGATAGCCATGAATCACCCCAATCGCAACTCCCCCCAACCATAGAGGGTCGTGATGCCACAGTCAGGGACAGACGCAAAGAATCCGATGCCAAGCGCAATAAAAAGCGCCGCGCGTCCGATAAGCCAGAGAAATTAAAAGAGGGTCTAGTGCTTGAGGTGACTGACGATACGGCGGAAATCAACAAGCAATCGAGTCAACATATTATTGATGTTGAAGTCTAAACCCGTACTGATATAAAACGAAAAGGCGCTAATTCAATGGAATTTGCGCCTTTTTCTTAGCGGCAATCGAGTCACATTTCAAACGAACCCAATCTCAAAGCTCAACCCATCTTAATACCAATCGTATTAAAATGTGATTGATATACTCCAATCGCTTAAGCGCGGGTTCTAGCGACCGCATCCTGCCAACCTGCGTATAAGCTCGCCCGAGTCTGGGCGTCAATATTGGGGATAAAATGCTTATCGATACAGGCCTTATGCTCAAGCTCTATCACACTCTCCCAAAAACCCACCGCCAGCCCAGCTAAGAATGCCGCGCCCAAAGCCGTTGTCTCACAAACGCTTGGCCTTAGCACTTCAACATCGGTAATATCCGCTTGAAACTGCATTAAAAAGTCATTGGCGACCGCGCCACCATCCACCTTCAAACGCTTAAGGCTGACGCCACTGTCTTTGATCATGGCATCGAGTAAATCTTTACTCTGATAAGCGATGGATTCTAACGCCGCCCGAATAATATGATTACGATTGGCGCCACGGGTTAACCCAAATAGCGCGCCACGGGCATTGGGGTCCCAATAGGGCGCACCGAGTCCCACAAAAGCGGGTACCAGATATACGCCATTGGTATCGGCAACCTTAGAGGCAAAATACTCGGTATCGCTGGCATCACGAATAAGCCCGAGTTCATCCCGCAGCCATTGAATGGTCGCGCCGCCCATAAAGACTGAACCTTCGAGGGCATAGTTCACTTCACCCTTAGGCCCCACAGCAACTGTGGTCAGTAACCCATGGTTTGAGTGCACCGCTTTAGTCCCGGTATTCATCAACAAAAAACAGCCTGTGCCATAGGTATTCTTCGCCATGCCGGGCTCGACACATAGCTGGCCAAAAAGTGCCGCCTGTTGATCCCCCGCCATCCCCGCGACTTGGATTTCACTGCCTTCACCGGCAATCCGTGTAGTGCCATACACACTGCAGGAAGGTTTAACTTCGGGCAACAAAGATAAAGGAATGTCTAAGGCCTTTAGCAACTTATCATCCCAAGTGAGGCTATGGATATTGAACAGCAGCGTGCGAGCAGCATTGGTGGGATCGGTGACATGCACTTTACCCTCGGTTAACTTCCACACCAGCCAAGTATCGATAGTGCCGAATAACAACTCACCGCGCTCGGCTTGCGCACGGGCGTTGGGCACATTGTCGAGGATCCATTTAATCTTAGTGCCTGAAAAATAAGGGTCGAGCAATAAACCGGTATTCTCACGCACATATTCTTCTAACCCTTGAGCTTTGAGTTGCTCACAAATCTCAGCGCTGCGACGGCACTGCCACACTATCGCGTTATAAATAGGTTTACCTGTGGCCTTCTCCCATATAACAGTGGTTTCCCGTTGATTGGTAATGCCAATGGCCGCCACTTCATCGCTGTGGATCCCCGCACGCGCCAGCGCTTCAACTAACACTGAACTTTGGCTTGCCCAAATCTCCATAGGATCATGCTCGACCCAACCCGGATTAGGGTACAACTGGGTAAATTCCCGCTGGGACACGCTAACAATATTGGCATCGTGATCGAACACTATCGCCCTTGAACTGGTCGTGCCTTGATCTAAGGCCACCACGTATTTTTTCTGCACGCTACTATCCTATCTAAACTCTCAGCCACTTTTTTATGCTGGCGAGAATTAACATGATCCACTACTTATGCAATGAATATATTCGCAATTTTCCGCGGTGACCAGCAAGCAAGCCGTAAAACAAGATAACGCCACCATGCTATAGCCATAAAAAAGCCCTGAAGATTCAGGGCTTTTTTAACATACTGAACTTACATCTTATAGCTCATTTGGATACCCGCAAGCCATACATCGCCGCTTGCTTCGCCGTTAAAGTTAACAGTCGCTAGGTTCAATAGGTTTTGCTGTTCGTTGATTGGCGCATCGCCAGTCGCTTTAATATAAGTCACAGCAAAATCAAGGTTCAGATTTTTAGTAGCCTGATAACCCGCACCGACAGAGAACCACAGACGGTCAGAGTCTGGAATTGTGGTTGTGCGCCACTCGTCATTTGCCGCCGTTTTATCTAAAGCGACACCGGCACGCACTAACCAAGCATTATTCACTTGATAGGTCGTTCCCAACGCGAAACGCCAGTTATCTTCGAAGTGTTCTTCTTTAACTAAATCAGACTCTAAGTCACCCTTAGGTTTAACCTCGCCGGGGAAATAGGCCACCAGTTGATCGAATACACTCCAATCGGTCCAATTCACGCTCGCGTGCATGGCCCAGTTGTCGGTCAGTTGATGATGGGAAGCAATTTCTGCAAAGGCTGGTAATTCAAGCGGTAAATACCCTTCGATAGACACATCTTTGCCGCCGGTATAAATCACACCTGAAGCGTGCCCATCTAGCTCTAATTTAACGCCACTGTGGTAGGCAAAACCTAAACGGTGAGCGGGGTTAATCTGCCAGCTTGCACCTAACTGCCAACCATAACCTACATCATCCCCCTCCATGCTCTTAAGCTCAGTGCCTCCTGGAGGTAACATACCAGCAACCTGAGGAGGCAAAGCCAGTTTAATGCCATCGACCCAACCGGGTAATGAGGCCCCGATTTCACCTTCACCATAAACGATCCGTACACCAGCACCGACGCTAACAGCATCATTGATGCGGTAAGCAATATTGGGATTAAACTCAACGGTCGTTACCGAAGTCTTATTACCAAAAATAGCCGCGGCGTGGGTCGCGGGTAATTCAGTGGCGAGGCCATAGTTAGAGTTTACCGCTAGACCCCAAGTCCATTGATCATTTAGCTGATTTGAATAATAAAAGTTAGGTACCAGCGCATCATCGGCCACATCCAGCGCATCGCCACCTTTCATAACGACAGGATCTGGGCCAAGCAACGGTGAGCTTAGGCTCACATCACCAGTCACATCGACATTTGGCATCACATAAATACCACCCGCAGAGAGCTGACGACCTTCAAGGTAAGTTAGCATGGCTGGATTTCGACCTTGAGCCGAAGCGTTATCCGCCATAGCGGCTTCACCCGCAAAGGCGCGGCCTAACCCTGTGGCAGAATATTCGGCTAATTGAAAACCTGCGGCATGGAGTTGAGTCGTTGAACTTAACAAGGCTGCAGTGACAGCCAAAGTCAGAAGACGTTTTTGCATTATCATTCTCTAATCATCTTATTGTTATCTGTACTACTTAAATGAGTACTGCGGCATTCAGGCAAAATAGAGCAAACACTCCAGATTGAATGCGCAGCAGTTTACTTATGCAGAAGATGTTTGCAACCAAAGGAGATAAAACAGATGAAAAAACTAAATAAATTCCAATATTGGATATTTTTAGTGATAAAGATCAATATTCAAACATCAAAACACAGTCATCACTAGACTTAAAACTCGCTATTGGAGAAAACCAAAAAAGCAATAAAACCAATAAATATATTAATATCAATGAATTAAATAAATAAAAACCATAAACAACTGTAACTCATTTTTCTTAGCCACATTTAGCATAAATCACTAACATCTGAATGATTTTATATTTAGATAGAACAATCAGTTTAAATAAACATTAAATACAATACGTTAACTAATAGGCATTTAATAGAAAGGAACAAAAACGCCTAGATTTTCATCTAGGCGCATTATCAACATCCATCAGATGGTACAAATGTGCGCTGAAAACCTAACGGCGCCAGCCTTCTATTTGGGTTTCATATTGTTCAATCTGCGCCCCGTGGGACATGGTCAGCCCGATGGCATCTAACCCATTGAGTAACTTATGTCTTGCCGACTCTGCTAGCGTAAAACTAAACTCAGCACCCGACGGTGAAATCACTTTACAGCTTGTGAGATCAACCGTGATTTGCGCGCCTTCTTCTGCCGCCACTTCATCCATCAACTGACGCACCTGCGCGTGGGTTAACGCCACAGGCAATAGGCCGTTATTGATTGAGTTGCCGTAAAAAATGTCGGCAAAACTCGGGGCTATAATGGCACGCAAACCAAAGTCCGCCAGCGCCCAAGGCGCATGTTCACGGCTCGAGCCACAACCAAAGTTTTCCTGCGATAAAAGAATCGACGCGCCTTTATAACGGGGTTGATTCAATGAAAACTCAGGATTGGGCACATCGCCCGCCTCATCTAAATAGCGCCAGTCGTGGAATAAGTGCACGCCAAAACCATCGCGGGTCACCTTAGACAAAAACTGCTTCGGGATGATCTGATCCGTATCGATATTGGTGCTGTCTATCATCACCGCAAGCCCGGTATGGGTCGTAAAAGGTTGCATTAACTTCTCCTCTGTTTACGGTAATTAGTAAGGTTTACGAATATCGACAAAATGCCCAGCCACCGCAGCGGCGGCGGCCATTGCAGGGCTCACTAAATGGGTGCGACTACCACGGCCTTGGCGACCTTCGAAATTACGATTACTGGTCGACGCACAGCGATCGCCCGCTTCTAATCTGTCATCGTTCATCGCTAAACACATAGAGCAACCCGGTAAACGCCACTCGAATCCGGCTTCGATAAAGATTTTATCTAAACCTTCGGCTTCGGCTTGGGCTTTCACTTGACCAGAACCAGGTACAACAATCGCGGTGACGCCACTCGCGACTTTACGGCCTCTGGCATGCACGGCGGCGCTGCGTAAATCTTCAATCCGTGAGTTAGTACAAGAACCGATAAATACCTTGTTGATACTGATGTCTGTCATCGGCGTACCCGCACTCAGGCCAATGTATTCTAGGGCCTTTTCCATGCTGGCTCGGGTCGTTGGATTCGCTTCATCAAGAGGATTTGGCACTTTGCCATCGATTGCTACGACTTGGCCTGGGTTAGTACCCCAAGTCAATTGCGGCGCAATATCGGCAGCATCTAACTCAACGACAGCATCAAACACGGCGCCGTCATCGGTTTTAATGGCTTGCCAGTAAGCGACAGCCTCTGCCCAATCTTCGCCCTTGGGCGCAAACTCGCGGCCTGCTAAATAGTCGAAAGTGGTTTGATCCGGCGCTACCATGCCCGCCTTCGCGCCCATCTCAATCGCCATGTTGCACACTGTCATGCGACCTTCCATCGACAGGGCTTCAATCGCCTCACCACAGAACTCCACCACATAACCCGTGCCACCATCCATGCCGATTTTGCCAATGATCGCCAGTACTATATCTTTGGCGGTGACACCATCACTCACATGACCACGCACTTCAATCTTCATGGTTTTAGCTTTTAGCTGACGCAAAGTTTGCGTCGCTAAAACGTGCTCAACTTCGGACGTACCAATGCCAAACGCCAGCGCCCCAAAGGCACCATGGGTCGCGGTATGGGAATCACCACAGACAATCACAGTGCCCGGCAAGGTAATGCCAAGTTCGGGCCCCATCACATGCACAATCCCTTGATTAGGATGGTGAATGTCGTATAAACGCACGCCAAAGTCTTTACAGTTTTGCGCTAGGGTTTCAACCTGAGTGCGTGCCATCGGGCTTAGGGCATCTAAACTGGCGCTACGAGTTGAAGTATTATGATCCATAGTGGCAAAGGTTTTTTCCGGTGCACGCAGTTTGCGGCCCGCCACTTTTAAGCCACTGAATGCTTGCGGAGAAGTCACTTCATGGACTAAATGTCTGTCGACATAAATGATCGGCGCTTCGCCCTCGGGAGAGGCAACAATATGTGCATCCCATACTTTTTGGTACAGCGTCTTTGCCGCCGCATTTTTTGGTACAGTCGTCATTACACACCTTCCTTTATAGCATTGGCGATAAAGTCACCCATCTCGGCGGTTGATTTAGCTTGGCTACGCTTGTCTGCGCTCAATAGCTCACCAGTTAAATAACCAGAATTTAACGCTTTGCTCACGGCGCGCTCAATCGCACTCGCCGCTGCTTCTTGCTTTAAGCTGTGGCGCAACATTAATGCCGCCGACAGAATTTGAGCGATAGGGTTGGCAATCCCTTTACCCGCGATATCCGGCGCACTGCCACCCGCTGGTTCGAATAAACCAAAACCACTGCTGTTCATGCTCGCCGAGGACAACAAGCCCATAGAGCCCGTTAACATCGCGATTTCGTCGGATAAAATATCACCGAACAGGTTAGAACATAGCATCACATCGAACTCATCGGGACGACGCAGCAGCTGCATGGTCGCATTGTCGATATAGATGTGTTCCAACTCGACATCGGGGAAATCCACCGCCACTTCTTCGACCACTTGGCGCCATAACACAGAACAGGCGAGCACGTTGGCTTTATCCACTGAGGTCACTTTTTTACGGCGACCACGGGCGGCTTCGAAGGCGATGCGGGCAATACGGCTAATTTCGCGGCGGCTATAACGCATGGTATCGAAGGCTTCTTCATTTTCGCCTTCGCCTTGACGGCCCTTTGGCTTACCAAAATAAATGCCACCAGTTAACTCGCGTACACATAAAACATCAAAGCCACGGGCAGAAATATCGCTACGCAGCGGCGACATATGCTCTAAGCCATCATGCAATTTAGCTGGGCGCAGATTGCAAAACAGTTCGAAGTGACCACGCAGAGGCAATAGTGCACCGCGCTCAGGTTGCTCATTTGGCGGCAGTTTTTCCCACTTAGGGCCGCCGACTGAGCCAAATAGAATCGCATCGGCCGCTTCACAGCCCTTTAGCGTGGCATCGGGTAGTGGGCAACCGTGGTTATCAATGGCAATACCGCCAACATCGTATTCAGTGTATTCGATATTTAAATCGAATCGCGCTTCCACTTCACGCAGCACTTTACGCGCCTCTGCCATCACTTCAGGACCGATCCCATCCCCTGCTAATACTGCTATTTGATAACTCATACGCCAGCCAACTCCTTTAAATGTAAATGCTTTATGCTCGACCTTGCTATTCTTTGGATGCTTTTAGCGACTAGACGCCGCCTAGCTCTCGATTTTTTTGCATGCTTTGTTTGTAATCGGCGACCTTGTCTGCGCGGCACGTTAAGTTCATCACATGCACTAAAGCGCGCGCCGAGGCTTCGACCACATCGGTCGCTAAACCTACGCCGTGAAAGTTCTGCTCGTGGTAAACCGCGGTAATGTCCACTTGGCCTAAGGCATTTTGACCTACGCCCTTAGCACCTAACTTATAGCTGATGATATCGATTCGACGATCGGTTGCGCGAGCAATCGCGTTATAGGCAGCATCAACAGGACCATTACCCGTTGCGGCTTCGGTTTTAATTTCGCCGCCCACTTCGATACGCACAGTCGCCGTAGCAACGCCTTCAGTTGAGTCGGACTGCACCACTAATTGCTGCAATTGATAGTGATTGTCTTCTTCGGCCTGTGCTTCCATAAAGGCTAAGGCTTCTAAATCATAATCAAATACTTGGCCTTTTTTATCGGCCAATTTTAGAAACTCTTCATACAGAGTATCCATATTGTAATCGTGCTCGCTATAGCCCATTTCCTCCATGCGATGCTTGATCACATGGCGACCCGAGCGCGAGGTCATATTCAAGTTGTTGCGATTCAAACCTATGCTTTCTGGCGTCATGATTTCATAGGTATTTTGTGCTTTTAACATGCCATCCTGATGGATGCCCGACGAATGGGTAAAGGCATTGGCACCGACAATCGCCTTGTTCGCCTGCACTGGCATATTGCATAACTGGCTGACTAAATTAGAAGTACGATGAATTTCCTTGGCATTAATGCCTGTTTCTAGCCCTAACATTCCCTTACGCGTCGCTAAGATCATAGCGATCTCTTCCAGTGAACAGTTACCCGCACGCTCACCTATGCCATTGATGGTACATTCAATTTGACGCGCACCGTGCTGTACAGCGGTAATCGAGTTAGCCACAGATAAACCTAAGTCATCGTGGCAATGCACTGAGATCACCGCTTGGTCGATATTCGGCACCCGATTAAACAAAGTCTGAATGATATTACCAAACTCGCTTGGTACTGTGTAACCGACCGTATCGGGAATATTAATGGTGCGTGCGCCCGCACAAATGGCGGCCTCTACCATGCGACATAGATTATCGATGGGCGTACGCCCCGCATCCTCACAGGAAAACTCCACGTCATCAGTAAAACGGCGGGCATACTTCACTGCGCCCACGGCCATTTCTAACACTTGATCGAAAGAACGCTTCAACTTGCTCTCAACGTGAATAGTCGAGGTCGAGATAAAGGTATGGATACGGAATTGGTCAGCAACGGACAAAGCCTGCGCCGCTGCATCGATGTCCTTTTCCAATGCACGGGATAAGGCACAAACGCGGCTATTTTTGATGGTGCGTGCTATGGTCTGCACTGACTCAAAATCACCGGGTGAAGAAACTGGAAAACCCACTTCCATCACATCCACACCGAGACGTTCCAGCGCCATAGCGATCTGTAGCTTTTCTTTGACCGACAAACTTGCGGCTAACGCCTGCTCACCATCGCGCAAGGTGGTATCAAATATTATGACTCTGTTAGACATCTCGCTTCTCCATGGAACGTCACCGTTCGTTAGTTAATTTTTGCCGTATTCAGATACAAAAAACCCCGCAACATTTGTGCGGGGTTTGTGAATGCTTTGCCTCTTTATCGAGCGTGCAACACTAAGACCTCCGCGTATAAACCGCGAGGAGAGAGAGGAGGAGGTCGAGTTTGCGGCTAATAATATTCATTTAATCTGTATATTTATTCTGTTTGAATTATTGAGGACGGTTAATATTTAACTTGCCAAGCCGAGAGTGTCAACCCTAATTTTTTCATGTTCCACTGATTTTTTCGTCCCAAAGCAAATATTGGCGCGTTTTATTCGTAAAAAAGTGATCGCCCCCCCATAATTAACCCGCTGTTAGTGCAGAAAAATCGATACAATGAGTAGGCTTATGCCCTGAAGAAAAAAACAGTTTTTTATGCAAAAAATGATTTGGAAAAGTTATAATCGCCGCCCTCAGTTATGGATATTTGATTAAACGCATTTTATGGAGCAAAAAATGGATTTTCGCATCTTTGCGCTGAGCCTGCTGTTATGGCTGTTTCCCTATGGGGCCAGTGCTAGCGAACAATTAGATGAGTTGACGGCACTTATCTATCAGTATCCAGCGAAAGCCTTCTCTCAGATTTCCACATTAGAAAAGCAACAAACTCCTGAAAACTCAACAGATATTGTTAGGTTACGCGTTAGCATTCTAAAATGCCAAAACCTACTGCAATTAGGTGAGAATGAAGCTGCCATTAATCTCGCTCAATTAGGGGAGGCAAAAGCGAAACAACTCAAACTAGATCAAGCGCGCCCCTATTTTTTGATTTGCCAAGCAGACGCCAACCTCAACTACAATAATATTCAAAATGCCCTACCTTTGCTCGACTCGGCGATCACCCTAGCCCGCCGTTATCAACAACCCCAAGCACTCGTTGATGCCCTGCGCCTACGTGGGCAACTCGATACTGATACCGATAATTTCTCGTCTGCTATCGAAGATTTACGGCTCGCCATCGATATTTATCCTGATCTTCATACTCAAACCCAAAATTGGGTGTGGCCACCGCAGGCCTATATTTATGCGGCCATGGGCAATTTACTCTATGCTACCCATGATTTCCCCCAAGCCATGTATTATACAAATCTAGGAATACAGAGCTCTGATGCCAAAGGGAAAGTGTTACACATCATTTTACGTAATGCGGCCAGAATAGCTTTTGATAATCAAGAGTTCGCTTACAGTGATCAACTAGAACAACAGTCTAAAGCCCTTTTGCCTGAACTCGGCTCGCCACTGGAACTCGCCTACAGCTATGCCATTTTGGCCTCGATTTCGCTCGATAAAGGCCGTATCGACACTGCAGAAGAATACCTTTCTATCGCCATTAACACCTTCAAAAAACAAAACCAGCTATTGGCAATGATGCGTTCGACTCGGCTGTTAGCTCAAATACGCTTTGCCCAAAATCAAGACGAAGCAGCCTTAATCCTAATGAAATCTGCTATTGAGCAGGGAGAAAGTTTAAAACAGTACTCAGATCTAAAATGGTTCTATGGCATTTTGGATGATTATTACACTAAGAAAGGGGATTTTCAGCAGGCCCATGCATACCTACTTAAACGCTTTCAAGCCGCTGAACTTGCAAATCAGGTAATGAACCATAATCGCATTTTGCAGTTCAAAGCCCGCCTCAATCAGCAAGATATCCAACAAGTAACAACGGACAGCATCATCAATAATCCTTCTCTTATTCAAGAACTGGATCTGGATTGGGCGTATAGCACGCTCTTTTTGGTGATCATGGCAGTATTAGGCGGTGCTATTTGGTATTTCATCGATAAGCAGAATAATCGCGCCCCAAGTTCAACGGTAGACGAGCAGCCACTCTCACCATTAGAACAACTCAAAATGGCGCTCCACAGCGCAAAACAGGGAAATTACCCACTGACGTTATTACTCTTTAACGCTAGCCAGATACGTCAGGTTGATATGTCGCCGCTCCAAGATGAATTGCTACACAAGCTGCGCGAGCAGGACAAACTCATTCGTTATTCTATGGATGAAATTGTCATCCTCCTCCCCCACACGTCGGCTATGGGCGCCCAGCGAGTGGTCAATCAATTAACGGCAGCCATTCAACCCTGGCAGGGATCAAGCAGAGTCAATATTGGCATAGCTGCATTACAACAGTTTGATACCTTAGAGTCGTTAATAAAACGCGCGAGTATCAATCAACTAGGGAAATTGAAAGTAGGGGAATCCCCTCAAAATCACTATTCTCCCGCTAAGTAAGCGGCAATTTCATCGAGAAATGCGTCACCGAAACGACTCAATTTACGCTCGCCAACGCCGTTGACTGCAAGCATTTCCCCTGCGCTGGTTGGCATCATGGCCGCCATTTCCGCAAGCGTCGCATCGTTAAACACGAGATAGGGCGGCACATCCTGCTGCTCAGCTATGGTTCTTCGCAATAGCTTCAATCGTGCAAATAATTTTCGGTCGTAATTGAGTGGCGCCTTAGATTGCCCGGCTTTACGCTTGGTTGTTGTCAGCGAAATACGAGGCTCGGCTAACATTAAGGCGACCTCGCCCTTGAGAATGGGTCGCGCTGAAGGGTTTAAGGTAATAGATGAACCGCGAGTCACATCTTGGCTCGCTAGCCCTAAATGGATCAATTGACGGATCACACTCAACCAATATTCATGGCTTTTGTCTTTGCCAATCCCCCAAGTCGTGAGTTTATCGTGGCCCCTGTCGACTATGGGTGCGCCTTTCGAACCTCGCAATACTTCAATTAAGTGATTGATACCGAATCGTTGCCCTAGTCGATAAATACACGACAGCACCTTTTGCGCATCTTCGGTACCGTTATAGCGCTTAGGCGGATCGAGACAAATATCGCAGTTACCACAGGGCTGTAATGCACTTTCATCAAAGTAATGTAGCAACACTTGGCGGCGACAGGTTTGTGCCTCGGCAAAGGCGGCCATGGTATTGAGTTTATGGAATTCTACTTGCTGCTGTGGCCCAGGTTCGGACTGTTCAATCAAATGTCGCACCCGGCCAATATCGGCGGGGTCAAACAACATAAAGGCTTCGGCATCGAGCCCATCTCGGCCCGCTCGACCTGTTTCTTGGTAATAGGCTTCGATACTCTTAGGGATATCGTAATGCACCACAAACCGTACGTTTGACTTGTTGATCCCCATGCCGAAAGCGACAGTAGCAACGACTATATCAATTTGATCTTTAAGAAAACTATCCTGCACGGCGCCACGGTCTTCCTGCGTCATTCCCGCATGGTAAGCCTTGGCATTAAAACCTTGCAGACATAAACGATCGGCCACCTCATCGACACGGCGACGGCTACTGCAATAAATAATCCCACTGCTACCGTTTTGTTGTTGTAGAAAATGTCGTAACTGATTAGCAGCATTGAGTTTTTCGGCTACTGTATAGCGAATATTTGGCCGGTCGAAACTCGACAATAGTCGGTAAGGATCGATACCTAAACGCTCACAAATACTCTGCCGAGTCGCCTGATCTGCTGTTGCTGTCAGCGCCATCATGGGCACATAGGGGAAAAGTTGTTTTAGCTGGCCGAGCGCGGCATATTCAGGGCGAAAATCATGGCCCCACTGGCTAATACAATGCGCCTCATCGATGGCAAACATCGCCAATGGCATGGACTGCATACGCTCAATAAAATCCGCCGTTAATAGGCGTTCTGGCGATACATAGAGCAGCTTTAACTCGCCATGGCGTAGCTGCCGTAATACTTCGGCACTCTGCTCGCGCGGCAAAGAGGAATTCAGATAAGCCGCAGCGACACCGGTTTGCAATAAGCTATCGACTTGATCTTTCATCAAAGAAATCAATGGCGAAACTACGATAGTAATGCCATCCATCAGCAGCGCAGGCAATTGGTAGCACAGGCTCTTACCGCCGCCCGTGGGCATGATCACTAAGCAATCTTGCCCACTACATACACGCTCAATGACCTCTCGCTGCCCATCTCGAAAGTCACGGTAACCAAATACCTGTGCGAGGCGCTGGGAAAGGGGATCATCATGTATGTTGAGTAAAGGCGTTTCCATGGATCTACTATCTAAAAAGTGAGGGGCTTATTCTAAAGGACTGAACCGCTCCTGTCTTGCACCAATATCGGATCCTCCGCTGGTGTGGCTTCCTCTAAGCAGTAGAGTTGCATTTATCGTTCGCTTCACTGTAGATTAATTGCTCTAGCCGCACTTACCAATAGATTAAGTGTCGATAATAAATCCAATTAAGCCGAATTTCGCCACAAGGATGAACATAATGACGACCCAGATCCAAGCAGAGGTATTAAAACGTGTCGCAGAAGTATTTGATAAGCATGTACCTTTTCATAATCTGCTCGGGCTCGATATTAAGCGCTACGATATCGATGGCGTAGAGGTGGTCATCAATATGAAGCCTGAGCTTATCGGCAATATTCACCAACAAATTCTCCACGGTGGTGTCACTGCGACGGTACTGGATGTGGTCGGTGGACTCACAGCTTTTGCAGGCTTAGTCGCCAGCCGTGATGATTGGACCATCGAAGAATTACAGCAACGCCTGCAAACACTAGGGACGATTGATATGCGGGTCGATTATCTACGTCCTGGGCGCGGCCTCACTTTTACGGGCACGGGTAGCGTCATCCGTGCGGGTAATCGAGTCTCAGTATGTCGCATGGAATTGCATAATGAGCAAGGCACGCATATCGCTTTTGGGACAGGGACTTATATGGTAGGTTAGCGGGCTCACTCGCGATGCTCATCTAGGGAAAAAATCCAAGCAGACTGATGTAAATATCTTTATTAATCATTTTGTTACAATCTAAAATCATCAGTTCAATCCCTTAATAGAGATATTCTGTAACGAAAGAACCCAGCGAATTCCTTGAGTCATTAGACAGACACACCTACAATCGCGGTCTCGTTGTCCTTCGAAGATATCTCATGCCAGATTTTGAATACCGCAAAGGGATCCTACTCGCCGTCAGTGCATACTGTATGTGGGGTTTTGCGCCTTTATATTTCAAGTTACTCCACCATGTTTCCGCCACCGAAATATTGCTCCACCGCGTCATTTGGTCATTTGTGTTTATGTTGATCATCATGCAATTTATCGGCGGATTTTCTCGACTACGCTTGTTATTCAAACAACCTAAACAGCTGATAGTACTCGCCATTACCTCTATCTTAATCGCAGGGAATTGGTTGCTATTTATTTGGGCGGTGAATAACGATCATATGCTCGATGCCAGCTTAGGCTACTTTATCAACCCACTGTTGAATGTATTGCTCGGCATGCTGTTTTTAGGGGAAAGGTTACGTAAATTGCAATGGTTTGCGGTCGCACTTGCCAGCGCAGGCGTGTTGATCCAGCTAATCTCATTTGGCTCAATTCCCATTGTCTCACTGGCACTCGCCGGCACCTTTGGCTTCTATGCACTGCTGCGAAAGAAGGTCAATGTGGACGCCAAGGCTGGCTTATTAGTTGAAACAGCAGTGCTATTACCGGTTGCGTTAATTTATCTTATTGCAACGCTGGATACCGCAACCGCCAACATGCTAACAAATGATTGGCACTTAAACTTACTGCTTATCGCTGCGGGGATTGTGACCACGATTCCGCTGCTGTGTTTTGCGGGGGCGGCGGTTCGCATTCCACTATCTATGCTCGGTTTTTTCCAATATATCGGTCCGAGCATTATGTTTATCCTCGCAGTGAGCCTGTTTAATGAGCCCTTCGATGCCGAAAAAGGCGTAACCTTCGGCTTTATCTGGAGCGCGCTGCTCGTCTTTACCTTAGATATGGCCTATAAACGCAAAACGGCGTAAACATTATCACGCCGATAAAACAGTTACAGAAGTGATGGCATAATCACTTCTGTAATTGTGTTAAAAATTCAATCCCTTGCGGCACTGTCAGTAATAAACTGTAGCCTTTAGTCGTTGGTACTAACACTAATTGTGACTGATCTGTTATTGCCAAAAATGCTCTACCTTTTCCCTGCAAATTAAACCAGCCCAATTGAAACCCAGGCATGCCTATGCCGTTCGTTTTAAACCTCGGCGTTAAATGCCCCTCTTGCCGCAAATCGACTATACGCGCCTCGGCGGACAATAAATCCGCACGGGATAACTGCACTTTATAGAAAGGAACATCCAATGTGAGCTCTGTATCGGTTAACACTAACTGAGCGTGACTCGATTGATAGAAAACCCAAGAAAATCCTCCTAACATTGTCAGCAATAATCCCAGACTGGCAAACTTGGTTACTATCGGCATCTGCTTTAGCCATAGCATGAACAGCAGACCGCTCAAGCCTAAGAGTAAGATAATAAAGCTTAAAATAGAGGTTTGAGCTAAAGGTGCCAGCTCGAAAATTTGAGGGGTCATTGGCAGCATCTCCTATGCAGTGAAGCCTTAACCTGCCAATAAAGACATATTTAATCAACAAAATGCCAGCACTCGGCTGGCATTAATAATAAAGTTGCACTTTAAGCTTATAGATCGAGGGCGAGAATTTTGGAGCGGCGCTGATAGTTATACAGCTGCTTTTTCTTCTGCGGCAGCGCTTCCACATCTTCAATCACAAAACCATGCTCTAAAAACCAGTGAATGCTGCGGGTCGTCAGCGCGAACAAGCGAGAATAACCCCGGCTGCGCGCCTGGCCAATAATATTCTTCAGCAGCAGGCTCCCCCTGTCGGCATCACGATAATCGGGATGCACCACAAGACAAGCAAACTCACCGGCATTATCTTCTTCAAAAGGATAAAGCGCGGCACAGCCAATCACTAAGCCATCGCGCTCAATCAACATAAACTGCTCGATTTCAATCTCGAGCTGCTCACGGCTACGGCGCACCAGAATGCCTTGCTCCTCCAACGGACGGATAAGGTTCAATACCCCCCCGATATCGGCGATCGAAGCGCGGCGTAATCGCTCGGCACTTTCAGTGACAATCTGAGTACCAATACCTTCACGGGAGAACAGTTCCTGCAGCAGCGCACCATCTTCGAGATAGCTGACTAAATGACAGCGTGGCACACCATTGCGGCAGGCGTCGATGCTCGCCTTCAAGAAAGCCATAGTGCCCACACAGGCAGAGCCTTGCTCAGCAAGCTTATTGAGGATGTTCTGCGCATCATTGGGCATTAACTCGGCGATCACATCACCATTACGGTCGAGGATGCCGTTCTGCGAACTAAAGCCAATCATCTTATCGGCTTTGAGCTTAATCGCCACTTGAGTGGCAATCTCTTCCGCCGTTAAGTTAAAGCTTTCACCGGTAACCGAAGCGGCAATAGGCCCCATCAATACGATACAGTGGTTGTCGAGCTGACGTTTCAAACCTTGGGCATCAATCCGGCGCACTTTACCGCTCAGGCAAAAATCCACGCCATTATCCACACCCAGCGGCTGGGCAATCACAAAGTTGCCACTCACTAAGTTAATTTGCGCGCCCTGCATTGGAGTATTACTTAAACTCATGGATAAACGTGCGGTGATATCAAACTGCAGCGCACCGGCCACCTGTTTAATCACTTTGAGTGAGTCTTCATCCGTGATGCGTACACCATCATGGTAGGCAGGTTCAATACCGTTGGCAGCTAGCGCAGCATCTATCTGCGGCCTAGCACCATATACCAACACCACTTTAATCCCTAAACTGTGCAGCAAAGCGACATCATTTAAGATGGCGCGAAATTGATTTTGAGCCAAAGCTTCGCCACCCAGCATGACCACAAAAGTTTTACCTCTGTGAGCATTAACATAGGGGGCAGAATGACGAAATCCATCAACCAGTTCAGTGGTACGCACGCGTTATTTACACCTCATTTTTGAGCTGGCAACGTCACTATTAACACGCCAGGAATGAATCGTTAAGTTTCGCGTATGGTATTGCATTTTAATTCACATATAAAGAATTTATTCTCATTAAAATGCAGTTTTAATACATTAAAGTGCTTACATTCGCACAATTTTACACTTTCAGTAAGTGTTTACATTTTTTTAACTGTACGGCACAAAATTATAAGACTTAAGTTTGCGATAAAATTATCTCAACTTGATGACTTGCAGCTAAAAAAGCGTAAAAAAAAGCCCCTTAAATAAGGGGCTTTTCTCGAAACACTAACCAAGGATTACTTGATTTTGGCTTCTTTGTAGATAACGTGCTGGCGAATAACTGGATCAAATTTTTTGATTTCCATTTTTTCAGGCATGTTACGCTTGTTTTTTTCAGTTGTGTAGAAGTGACCAGTTTTAGCTGTAGAAACTAATTTGATCTTCTCACGATTACCTTTAGCTTTAGCCATGATCTATTACACCTTCTCGCCACGGGCACGAAGTTCAGCAACAACAACTTCAATACCTTTCTTATCGATCAGACGGATACCTTTAGTAGATACACGTAACTGTACGAAACGTTTTTCTTCTTCTAACCAAAAACGGTGGTTTTGTAGGTTAGGTAAAAAACGACGACGGGTCGCGTTTTTTGCATGCGAACGGTTGTTACCAACCATCGGCTTCTTGCCAGTAACTTGGCATACTCTTGACATGTCAATCTTCTCCAAAAAACAATTTTAACGCTCGAGCATTAATGTGCCTCGTATGGCCGTCGCCCGAGGCACAAAGAGGGCGCATTTTATACACGATCACAGAGTGAAGATCAAGTGTTAGATTAATTAATCCAGCCTCGTTCCGCAAAAGAAACTATCTCTCGATCACCGACAACCATATGATCCAACAAGGATACATCTATGGTTGCTAACGCATTTTTTAATCGCTCAGTTATTCGTCGGTCAGCCTGACTGGGCTCGGCAATCCCCGACGGATGATTGTGACACACTATGACGGCAGCAGCCTTTTTTTCAAGCACTAAGCTCACCACTTCACGTGGATATACTGAGGCTGAATCTATGGTTCCGCGGAATAATTCGACAAACTGAATTACTCTATGCTGGCTATCCAGCAGCAAAATTGCGAACACTTCATAGGAGCGGTCAGCTAATTGTCGCATTAAATAGTCCCGAGTTAAATCGGGATTTGTCAAAACCTGACCTCTCTGCAGGTTTTCTTGTGCCACACGCCGCGCTAATTCAGCCGCAGCTTGAAGCTGAGCGTATTTTACAGGTCCCACGCCCGGAAGTCGACACACCTGATGCTTTGGTGCACAAAGTAAGCTTCTTAATCCACCAAATTCCTGGATAAGTGAACGTGCCAAATCCACCGCATTGAGTCCAGATAAGCCATTACGCAGCAAAACGGCAAGCAATTCCGCATCGGACAGATGCGCGGCTCCTTTTTGTAGCAGTTTATCCCGGGGCCCTTCTCCCTCTGGCCAGTCCTTAATCGCCATACGACCTCCTGTCATTCCCCTTATTTGCAGTTTACAGAGTATGGACGAGATTTTTTGAACTGTGATAGTCACTAAAATTAGCCGCTTTGTGATATCGTTGGCGGCATTATTTCAATCTCGGATCATGTCTGTGAGTCTGACAAATAAAAACGTCCTTCTGGGCATTGGCGGCGGTATTGCGGCCTATAAAAGTGCTGATTTAGTGCGCCGACTAAAAGAACGCGGCTTTGATGTGCGCGTGGTGATGAGTCAAAGTGCGCAGGAGTTTATCACCCCCCTCACACTGCAAGCCTTGTCAGGGCATCCAGTCGCCTCGAGTTTGCTCGATCCTGCGGCAGAGGCCGCGATGGGGCACATTGAACTCGCTCGCTGGGCCGATTTAGTGATCATCGCCCCAGCAACGGCCAACTTACTCGCCCGTATCAATGCCGGTATGGCGGATGAATTAATCACCACCACGTGTCTTGCCACCGAGGCGCCTATCGCCCTGTGTCCTGCGATGAATCAGCAGATGTATCGCAATGTGGCGACTCAAGCGAATTTGACTAGCCTAGCTTCACGGGGTTACACACTGTGGGGACCCGCGAGCGGCAGCCAAGCATGCGGCGAAGTCGGCCCTGGACGTATGCTCGAACCGCTAGAAATTGCCGAGCTAGCCAGTGATTTTTTTGCAACAAAAGAAGTCTCTGCGCAGCCTCTTGCTGGCCAGTCGGTACTGATCACCGCCGGCCCGACCCGCGAAGCTATCGACCCCGTTAGATACATTTCGAATCACAGTTCGGGGAAAATGGGCTTTGCCCTCGCCAAAGCCGCGGCAGAGATGGGCGCAACTGTGACTTTGGTCTCAGGGCCAGTTAATCTAGCCACTCCCGAAGGCGTCACTCGTATCGATGTTGAATCAGCGCAAAACATGCTCGACGCTGTAATGGATAATGTTGATAAAAAACATATTTTTATTGGTTGCGCCGCCGTTGCCGATTACCGCATTAGCGATGTCGCCACCTGTAAAATCAAAAAATCCGCAGAAGAAATGCAACTTGCACTGGTGAGGAATCCTGATATCTTAGCCACGGTCGCAAGCTTGCCAAACCGTCCCTTTGTGGTGGGATTTGCCGCAGAGACCCATAATGTAGAAACCTACGCCCGCGATAAACTCAAACGTAAAAACTTGAATATGATCGCCGCAAACGACGTTTCCGTCGCAGGCCTTGGTTTTAATGCCGATGTCAATGCCCTGCGCGTGTTCTGGCCGCAAGGTAGCCAAGATTTGCCCGCCACTGACAAGCTCACGCTGGCACGGCAATTACTTTCGTTGATAGTGAAAGAAAAAACAAATACATGAAAACACCGATTGAATTAAAGATCCTCGATTCCCGTATTGGTTCTGAGTTTCCCCTGCCCGCTTACGCCACCCCAGGCAGTGCGGGTATGGATCTTCGCGCCATGATAGACACCACAATGACGATAGCACCCGGTGAAACTCGGCTTATCCCAACGGGGATTGCCATCCATGTAGCCGACCCAGGGCTGGCGGCGGTGATTTTACCCCGCTCCGGTCTTGGCCATAAACAGGGTATCGTACTGGGGAATCTGGTCGGGCTTATCGACTCCGATTATCAAGGCCCCTTATTGGTGTCTTGCTGGAATAGAAGCGATTGCCCATTTACCTTAGAAATAGGTGATCGTCTCGCACAGTTGGTGTTTGTTCCTGTGGTACAGGCCCAATTCAAACTCGTTGATGAGTTCGACAGTTCAGATCGTGGTGAAGGTGGATTTGGCCATTCAGGCACTAAATAATCCCCCAAGTCGTTATTAAGCCAAGGATACTGCAATGGCTGTAAGCCCAAAAATTAATCGTCGTGAACATATTTTGCAATGCCTAGCGCAAATGCTAGAAACCAGTCCCGGACAACGTATTACCACCGCCAAACTCGCCTCGGAAGTGGGAGTATCGGAAGCCGCGCTTTACCGCCATTTCCCCAGCAAGGCGCGGATGTTTGAAGGCTTAATTGAATTTATCGAAGAGTCACTGCTCTCGCGCATTAACTTAATCATGGATGATGAGAAAGACACCATGAAGCGCTGCCAACTGGTGCTGCAACTACTGCTGATTTTTGCCGAGCGTAATCCCGGGATTTCCCGCGTGCTCAATGGGGATGCGCTTCTGGGGGAAAACGAACGCCTGCGCAGCCGGATCAGCACCCTATTTGCCAAGATCGAAACTCAGCTAAAGCAAATTTTACGGGAAAAAACCCTGCGGGAAGGCAAAGGCTTTAATTTAGACGAAGCCATATTGGCTAATTTGCTATTAGCCTTTGCCGAAGGCCGAATCGCTCAATTTGTACGAAGTGAATTCAAACTCAAACCAACCACACACTTCGATGAACAGTGGCGATTTATCCAACACCAGCTTTTGCAAAGTTAATGAAATTACAGCATATGGGACGGTAAAACCGTCCTTTATTTTTATCTGCTCTCCCTTGCTCCACTGCAACGTTTGATTTAGTCTTTACCGCCATATAACAAAACACCAACATTAGAATACAAGGAATGTAGATGAAACATCTTCAAAGATGCTTGCTTCTCATTTGCGGGTTACTCGCAACAAACCTCTATGCAGAACCAAGCCAATTAATCAAAGCCTTCAGTGCCTCAGCTGAATTTACCGACATACAAATATCTCCAACGGGTGAGTATCTGGGTGGCATAACCATAGACAAAGCGGAAGATAAACGGGCTCTTATCATCCTAGATATGAAAACCATGAAACCGTCCTATATCGTCAACTTTGATGGAAAAGGTGAAGTCGGTGCCTATTATTGGGTCAATGATGAGCGGGTCGTTCTGCAGAAAACCTATAAACAAGAGCGTATAGAAACATCGGCTTACTACGGTGAAATGTTAGCGGTGAATGCCGATGGCAGTAAACCTAAATATATCTTTGGTTATAAAGGCGATGGCAGAATTTCTGCTGGCACTAACATTAAAAAATCAGAACCGATTTTTGCGACAAGTTACATGCTCGATCCACTGCCAGATGAAGAAGATGATATTTTAGTGTTCGCATACCCTTGGACAGGCACTAACCACGCAATAACCGAAATATATCGCGTCGACGTTTATTCCGGAAAACGCAAGAAGCTGGCCTCATCACCAGTACAGAACGCCAATTTTTTAATCGATCATAATCAAAATGTACGCTTTAGTTTTAGCCAAGATGCAAAGTTAAATGATTTGCTTTACTACTTTGATGAAAACCAAGACAAATGGATTTCAGGTGATAAATTTAAAGGAGACTTACTGGAGTTTAGACCGCTCGCCTTTACAACTGATAACAAGTCTATTTATGCAATTGGTGCGAAAAAGAATGAAACGCGCGCTATCTACAAGATTGAGCTAGCTACAGGCAAGCAGCATAAGATCATTCAGCATCCGGTGGTTGATCCTAACGAGATATTAATCGATAAAAAGACCAAAGAGTTATATGCCGTTGAATTTGAAAATGGTCATCCAGAATATGAGTTTTTAGATAAGGAAAGTAAAAAAGCCAAAGTGCTTAATCAGCTTATGCAGGCTGTTCCAGATCATCGTATTCAAATCATTAGTGAAACCCGAGATGGTGAAAAATTGATCGTGGTTGCGATGAATGACAGAAACCCCGGAGATTACTATCTATTTGATAGTAAAAAATTCAAGCTTAAACACCTTTTTGCACAAAAAAGTTGGCTAGACCCTGAATCAATGGCTGAAGTTAAACCAATTACGTTTACCGCCCGTGATGGTCAAGAACTCCATGGTTATTTAACGCTGCCAAATGGCCAAGAGGCCAAGAATTTACCACTAGTAGTCAACCCTCATGGCGGCCCCCATGGTCCAAGGGATTATTGGGAGTTCAACGCTGAAAACCAATTGCTAGCCCAACATGGCATTGCCGTACTTCAAGTAAACTTTAGAGGCTCTGGCGGTTACGGCCCCAAGTTCGAAGAAGATGGCTACCAGCAATGGGGCGAGAAGATCCAATATGACATTATCGATGCCACGCAATATGCTATCGATCAAGGCTGGGCAAACAAAGATAAAATCTGTATCTCTGGCGGTAGCTTTGGTGGTTACTCTGCGTTAATGGCTCCTATGCTCGCACCCGATATGTTCAAATGTGCAGTAGGGACTGCAGGAGTATATGATCTCGAAGAGTTACATGACAGTGGCGATATACCTCAATCATATTCGGGTGGTGCATTCCTCGATAGGGTGCTCGGCAATAATATACAGAAGCTGCGAGATATGTCGCCAACCCACAATGTCGATAAACTCAAAGCGTCTGTTTTACTGCTTCATGGTGAAGAAGATGTTCGTGCCCCGATGGAGCAATTCGATGCGATGGAAGCTGCATTGAAAAAAGCCAATTACCCTTATGATAAAAAGATTTGGGATAAGGCAGGTCATGGCTTCTATACACCTGAAAGTCGTGAAATCTATTACGAAAGCATGCTCAGCTTTATTAAGAAACACTTATCAATTTAGCCACTAAAACGCAGGTCAAATATCTGAAAGTCAGATATCAATCCTTTACCAGGCCGCACGCAATAGCGGCCTTTTTCATAGGTTTAATGTACGATTTTAGTATGAATTATCTGCGATTCACGCTATTCTCCCAACCCGTTTCTTGCCCATGCAAGACTCCCAATTTGCACCCTAGTTCGCCTAGGTTTCTGGTTATAGCCGCTACGATGTAGTGGAGGATAAGATGGCATTAAGTGAAGCAGCAGTAAAAGTACAGGCAGCCCTACAGGAACGCGGGCTTGAAACCCCGATGCTCCCAAACGTTTACAGCAGTGAAGAACGTAAGGACAAGATTGAGCATCATATGAAGGAGATACTGACACTTATGTCATTGGATCTTTCGGATGATAGCCTGGCCGATACGCCGCGCCGCATCGCAAAAATGTACGTCGATGAGATTTTCTCAGGCTTAGACTATGAAAATTTCCCTAAGATTACCGTCATCGATAACAAAATGGGTTTCGATGAAATGGTGCGCGTGCAAGACATAAGCCTGACCAGCACCTGCGAACATCATTTAGTGACGATCGATGGTACTGCGACCATTGCTTATCTACCACGCAAAAAAATTATTGGTTTATCAAAGATTAATCGTATTGTGCGTTTCTTTGCCCAGCGCCCACAGGTACAAGAGCGTTTAACTCAACAAGTGTTAGTCGCGCTGCAAACCTTGCTTGAAACCAAAGATGTTGCGGTCAAAATGGATGCGGTGCATTACTGCGTAAAATCCCGCGGCGTGATGGACTCCACCAGTTCCACCACTACCACGGCCTTAGGTGGCATTTTTAAATCCAACCCAGCGACCCGCGCCGAGTTTTTGCACCAGTCTAAATAGCCTTAACTCGGGGCACATAAGAGTGCTTGGCTGCCGCGAGTTAACGCCAGTCAAACCGCCAATAAAAAACGCTGCCACTCTAAGAGTCGCAGCGTTTTTTATTTATGCGTTACCCCGTCATTCGGCATTTGAGCGATGACTGTGCTCTTTTGTCACATCGCCCAACAGATGCTGGTTCAACCTATTTCGCTATGGCTTAAATTCCGTATTGCTCGCGGTATTGGCTCACCGCTGCAAGTTGGGCTTCCATTCCTGGTTTTTCAGACAGATAACTGATTAGGTCTGCCAGTTTGATAATCGCCACTATGCCGCAGCCAAAATCACGCTCAACTTCTTGAATCGCCGATAACTCGCCCTTGCCTTTCTCTTGTCTATCTAGCGCAATCAATACACCCGCTAATTGCGCTTTATGGGCTTCGATGATTTCCATCGACTCACGAATCGCAGTACCTGCGGTGATCACATCGTCCACCAGCATCACCCGGCCTTTCAGCTCGCTACCGACTAAGCTGCCACCTTCCCCGTGATCTTTTTTCTCTTTGCGGTTAAAGCAGTAAGGAATATCGATATTGTGGTGTTCACACAGTGCCACGGCGGTCGTCGTAGCAATCGGAATACCTTTATAGGCAGGGCCAAATAACAGGTCATACTCAATACCCGAATCCACTAAGGCCGCGGCATAAAAGCGGCCTAAACGCGCTAAGTCACGGCCAGTATTGAATAAGCCTGCATTAAAGAAGTAAGGACTGATACGGCCCGATTTAAGGGTAAACTCGCCGAATCGCAGTACCTGACGCTCTAGGGCAAATTCAATAAACTCACGTTGATAGGCTTTCACAATCTCTCCTTACGACTTTGTCTTTTATGGTTAACTGTTAATTCGGTACAGAGTGTGTATTCAATCTTGCTGCACACTAAAGTTACAGCTAATAAAAAGCCCCGCACTCTATAAATGACGGGGCTTGTTATCAATCGGCATTAGTTCAATGCGGCTTTCTGCACATCGACGATTTCACGAATACTGTTCTTCGCCAATCCGAGTAGCTCAATCAGTTCTTCGTGGCTAAAGGGCTCGCCCTCTGCAGTACCTTGGATCTCAATAATCTTACCAGTTTCAGTCATCACCACGTTCATATCGGTTTCGGCGGCGCTGTCTTCCACATATTCGAGATCGCTTATCGCTTCACCCTTATAAATACCGACGCTGACTGCCGCAATCAAAAACTTAAGCGGGTTAGATTTAATAATCCCCTTACCACGGGCCCAGTTCAACGCATCGACTAAAGCGACACAGGCGCCAGTGATAGAAGCGGTGCGCGTACCACCATCGGCTTGGATCACATCACAGTCGATCACTATTGTGTTTTCGCCTAGGGCCTTCATATCCACACAGGCGCGCAGCGCACGACCGATAAGACGTTGAATTTCTTGTGTACGACCAGATTGCTTACCGCGAGCGGCTTCACGGTCCATACGGCTATGGGTCGAACGTGGCAACATGCCGTATTCCGCCGTCACCCAACCTTGACCTTGACCCTTAAGGAAACGTGGCACACCTTCAGTAAAACTGGCGGTACAAAGCACTTTAGTTTCGCCAAATTCCACTAACACTGAACCTTCGGCATGGGCCGTAAACTGGCGAGTGATAGTGATGGGGCGTGTTTGTGCTGGCGTTCTGTTACTTGGACGCATGCGGGATTCCTGTATTCTGAGTCATTGACCGATTTTGGCTGCATATTATAGGGGCTTGCGCTCTAGGATGCCATGCCTAGGGCAATTCTCTGGCAAACTCATCTTGCCAATCTACCCTATAACTTGCACTAGTATACTGTATGCCTTTAATCCTAAAGCCATTGACTCTATAATCCCCTCTCATTATGACGATTACACCATTAGGACAACCCATGATCCAAAGCATGACAGCCTACGCTCGCATCGAGCACAAAGCACAATGGGGCACAGCCTCCTGGGAAATTCGCTCAGTCAATCAACGCTATCTCGAAACCTATCTACGTTTACCCGAGCAATTTCGCAGCTTCGAACCCGTACTACGCGACCGTCTACGTAAGCGTTTAAGCCGTGGCAAAGTCGAAGTCAATCTGCGCTACGAACTGGCCGACAATAGCAATAACGAACTGCAATTAAATCAAGGTCTAGCTAAGCAATTGCTCGATGCCGCCACTTGGCTCAAGCAAGAAGCAGGACAAGGTGAAGTGAATCTTACCGACATCCTCCGTTGGCCGGGCGTGCTCTCAAGCTCTGAGCAAGATATGGATGCCATAGGTGCCGATCTCATGGCAGCCTTCGATTCAGCCATAGATCAATTTATCGAAGCCCGCGGCCGTGAAGGCGAAGCCATCAAAGACATGCTGTTAAGCCGCTTAGAGGGTGTGAGCGAGCAAATCGCCATCGTACGCGAGCACATGCCAAAAGTGATGGAATATCAGCGCGAAAAGTTAACCAATCGCCTAGCCGAAATCAAAGGTGAACTCGACCCTGCCCGCATCGAGCAAGAAATGGTGCTACTGGCGCAGAAACAAGATGTCGCCGAAGAAATGGACAGACTCGAAGCCCATGTCGCCGAAGCCCGCCGCATCCTCAAAAAAGGCGGCAGCGAAGGTCGTCGTCTCGATTTTATGATGCAAGAATTTAACCGCGAATCTAACACCCTCGCCTCAAAATCCATCAGCACAGAAATCACCTCAGCCGCAGTGGAACTTAAAGTGCTCATCGAACAGATGAGAGAGCAGATCCAGAACGTGGAATAGTGTGTTGTGGTGTTTAACTGCAATCTAATAAATAAAAACCCTGATTTATCAGGGTTTTTATTTGGGTAAACTCAATCTAATTCACTTTTTTGCAAGTTTTAGGCTAATTGATGGGTGTGATTTAGCCCAGCGCTTGCACATTCGAGTATTTGAGGGCCAGTGTTGACTCTGGATGCAAGTCCTCTGTGGCCAGAGTTACCTGCTGGGACTGAGTATGGAAAGCGGGATCCTGCGCGACTTCTTTTATGCCATTAATACAAAATTGCATTCCCATACAAACAAGTAGAAAACCCATGATCCGCGTCATAGCATCGATCCCCGTAGCGCCGAGAACTTTACAAACGGGATCCGCCAGCTTAAGTACGCCCCAACTGATCAGGCTCATTAAAGCAAAAGCCGTCACCATACCGCTATAAATAGTAAAACGGCTGTATTCCTCCGGCAGTTCAGCAATTTGAGCCGCGCCACTAATCACCAATGCCATAGTCCCCGGCCCACACATGCTGGGCATAGTCAGCGGAACAAAGGCAATACTCTGATTAATATCAACATTATTAGCTTGTGTTGGCGCAGGGAACAGCATCCTAAACCCAATAAAACCGATAATCAGTCCGCCGGCTAAACGTAATCCCGGAATCGAAATACCAAATAATTCTAAGATTGAAGAGCCAATAAAAAAGCTAATGCACAGGGTGCAGAACAGATAAATAGCGGCTAAATTCACCTGTTGACGCACATGCTCCCGCGACATTCCCTTGCTAAGTCCGAGCAATAGCGTCGCTGTGGTGGGGGGATTAACCATTGGCAATAGTGCCAATAAAGCTAAAATCACGACTTGAAAATACATGTTATTCCTCGACTGATAGGGTCAATGTTTATCTAAACAGTAAATACCTAATGCATAGTATTCTATGCAGAATAAATGAAGCAAAACGCATCACTCGATCACAGCGCCATAGCTATATGCATTAAACAGCCTATATCAAAGCGATAAGCTACTGTTAACACATTCGAATCGATAATACTGATATTCACTCATGGCTGGCTCACGTTGATTTTCTCGTTCTGCATTATGGCGACAGGTCGAACTGACGCACTTCATCTTAAACTGAGGATCCACAAAGCTGAAGACAACTTTGGTACTTGTGGCTCAGCCTGACTACACTCATAAACAATCCTGAAATCCTGAATGTGTCACTCGGCTGAGGTCAATAAAATTGGCTGCGGATAAAATTCCCCTCTTTTATGACGATAGAGAACATGCAGAAACCATCCTCTATGAGCTGTCACTGCACGAAGATCTCTCGCTCATCAAAAAACGCCTAAAATTGGGTGATTACCAACTCAATGATTGGCTGATTGAACGCAAAACCTTGCCCGATCTTGTGCAATCGCTATGTGATGGGCGCTTATTCGCTCAAGTTGCCAGGCTAGCCACGAGTGCAAGCTATACGGCGCTACTCATCGAAGGCTGCACTCAAGATATCGCCGATTACCAGATCCGCAGAGAGGCGCTTATCGGAGCGCTGTGCTCCATTTCAATCAATTTCCATATCCCAATACTTCGCAGTTTATCGCAAACTGAAACGGCCAAAATACTGTATTTTTTCGCCACTCAGTTAAATCGCAGAGAAAATGAATTAACCCTCACGGGACGTAAGCCCAAACGCAAGAAAAATCAGCAACTGTTTATCTTGCAAAGCCTACCCGAGGTCGGCCCCAAGCTTGCCAGCAGGCTGCTATACCACTTCAAAAATATCGAGGCCGTTTTCACCGCTCCCGAAGAGGCATTAATCCGAGTCGAAGGCATAGGTAAGGAAAAAGCCCGAAAGATCCGTGAAGCGCTAACTGGGTGATTGAGCCGCTATTTAAAAATTATGCAGTTTACACCCCAAGCAACAGGCTATGCAGTTCTTGATGGGAGCGCACTTGATAGTGCGGCGCGATCCCTGCGGGCACATCGTGGCCGTGGACGTTATACCAGCAAGTATGAATACCCGCATTAATGCCACCTTGAATATCGGAATGGGGATTATCACCGACCATAAGCACAGTTTCACGCTCAGGATGTCCCATCAATTCAAAGGCATGTTCAAAGATGCCCACATCGGGTTTGGCCATGCCGACTTTTTCTGAAATCACTAAAATATCAAAATGATGCTGCAAGCCTGTACGCTCTAAACGCACGGTTTGTAGCTCAGTAAAACCGTTGGTGATAATGCCCAATTTAGCCTTACCCTGCAGCGCGGCTAACAACTCGCGGGCACCGGGTAGAGGAGAACAAATTTCAGCCATAGCCGCTAAAAAGGCACTATTGAGCGTCATTGCTGATACAGCTAATTTGGCCGCCCACGCTTCGAAACGTGTGATTTGCAATTCGGCGGCGGTGATTTTACCGTCTTGATAATCGACCCAAAGTGGTTTGTTAACTAACTGATACTCATCAAAATCAGCTTGAGTAAAATCGACACCAAAACCGGCGAACATCAGTTTAAGCCCTGCAAAGGCATCGAAATAAAATAAGGTTTCGTCGGCATCGAAAAGCACCCAAGTATAAGGTGTGGCCATGAAACTAGCTTGGCTTGAGGACAAGATAACACTCCTAACGAAAGATAAAATGTACTGATTAATCAGTAAAAATCTAAAAAAACAAACCAGTCGCAGTATTGAAAACCGCTACGCCATACCAGATTAACTAATCCCGAGATAAAGCAGGAGCATCATTCAAATGGGGTAACGAACTTACAGAACCTGCGACCACATTCTCTTAGTGGGGCATATTTTTTGTTGCAAAATAGTCTATAGTCTTTGCCTATGATTGATAATACCGTACTAATGCAACCTATCGTTGAGTATAACTCAACAGTAAACACCTTCTATCTTCTCAATCACACAGAGAGTTAAATCGAAGGTTGATAAAAATCCAACGGTAATTCAGCCATCTAGCTTAAAAGAATGGAGCACATATGGAACATTTTTCAGCTCTGCCGATTTTTGTCACTGTGGTGGAATGTGGTAGTTTTTCAGCGGCGGGACAAAAGCTTGGGCTCAGCAAATCGGCCATCAGCAAACGCATCACTCTGCTAGAACAACATTTAGGGATTCAACTATTACAACGCACTACGCGCAGCTTGAGTCTAACAGACGCGGGTGCGCGTTATTTCGAGTATGTTCGCCCCGCGGTGCAGCTCGCCCAAGAAGGTCTAGACGCCATCTCCGAGCTACAGCAAACGCCTAGAGGCAATCTGCGGATTTCGGTGCCTATGGTGTTTGGTCGCTTGTATATTGCGCCATTAATCGCTGAATTTTTAAGGCGTTACCCAAATATCCAGCTGCAAATGCAGATGGATGATAAGACTACAGATTTAATCTCAGGTGGCTTCGATCTCGCCATTCGCATCGGCGAACTACCCGACTCAAGCCTTATCGCCCGCAAGTTGGCACCTTGTTTAAGTGTGATTTGCGCATCCCCTAGCTACCTTGCTCAGCATGGCTTACCCAACACACCAGCGGTATTAACCCAGCACAACTGTTTGTTTTACTCATATTTTCAAGATGGTGTGGAATGGACCTTCCACAGTCCCGAAAGGGCGCAGCGTATCCAGCCTAAGGGCAACTATCAGGTCAATAATAGTGACGCCATCCATCAAGCCTGTCTCGATGGCTTAGGTATCGCCAACCTACCGCGTTTTATTGTAGAGCCCGATCTGCAAACCGGGCGTTTACAGGCATTACTCACGGACTATCCGCTGCCCGAACACGGTATTTATGCCGTGTATCCACAGCGAAAATACCTTCCAACCAAAGTGACGGTATTGATTGAATTTTTGATGGAGAAGCTGGGAAGTGGCAAGTTTGGATAATTTTCAATTTGTCGGTAATAAATAATGACAAATATCTTAATACCAATGAGAGATAAACCAGAGGCCATCAGACTAACGCTCTCGAGCGGCTGATACCGGGTCATTTGAACAATCCGATTTATGTTTTTAATCAACACTACACTTGCATTTTTAGCCCCTATTTATACGCCACAGCGCACAAGCACCATCTACACTCTATGGCGTATAAACCATAAATTATACGCTATAGCGCATTAAAAATTGACTATACGCTACAGCGTGTTAAATTGTGTTGATACTTTAAAGCGTATTGGGAAACCATGGGAATTCAAGATGAAGATCACCACAACCAAACAGCTTAGCGCTTATATACAAGATGTTCGCCAATCACAGGGACTCTCCCAGGCTAAAATTGGTGAGAAAATTGGCTTGCGCCAAGGCACAATTTCCAACTTCGAACAGAATCCCGACAGCACTAAACTTGATACATTTTTCAAACTCATATCAGCCCTCGAACTCGAAATAGAACTCAAACCTCGCAACGCAAGTGACAGTGATACAGGCACATCTGACAATAAACAATGGACTCAGGAGTGGTGATGGCTGCACTTGACGTTTATATGAATGGCTTTCTAGTCGGTGTTTTCTCTAAAGAAGAGACTGGCGCCCATCGATTTCAATACAATGCCGATTGGCTGGCAACTCCAGGAGCTCGTCCTATATCGCTGTCTATGCCTCTACGCCAACGACACTATCAGGGCGATGAAGTTTATAACTTCTTTGATAACTTATTGCCCGACTCGACGGAGATTCGCCAGCGTATCCTCGCACGCCATCACGCTAGTTCAACCCAACCCTTCGATTTACTGACGAAAGTCGGCCAAGATAGTGTCGGTGCCTTGCAACTGGTACCACAAGGTATTGAACCCAGAGACATCAAAAAAATTGAATGTGAACCGCTAGATGACTTAGCCCTTACACGGGTATTGGCAGGTTACCAATCCAAAATCCCATTAGGCATGCTCGAAGAATATGACGACTTTCGGATCTCAGTTGCTGGGGCGCAGGAAAAAACCGCCCTGCTGAAATATGATGGACAGTGGTGTTTACCCCATGGTTCAACGCCAACCAGTCACATAATCAAACTCCCTATCGGCCAGATAACCACCCATTCCCACACCTTAGATCTATCGGACAGTGTCGAAAACGAATACCTATGCATGTCTATTGCTCGAGAATATGGTTTACCAGTTCCCGATTGCGAAATCCTTAAGGTTGGGAATATCAAGGCGCTCGCAGTTGAACGCTTCGATCGCCGCTACGCAGCGGACAATAGTTGGCTGATGCGTCTACCACAGGAAGATTTTTGCCAAACCCTCAATATCCCCTCGGCGAGGAAATACGAGAACCAAGGTGGACCAGGCATTAGCGAAATAATGTACGTATTGATGGGATCGCTTGCCCCAGAAAGAGATCGGCGCATCTTCATGAAAGCACAAGTGCTATTTTGGTTACTGGCAGCGACAGATGGCCACGCAAAAAACTTTTCGTTATTTATCAGGCCAGAAGGTAAATACGAACTTACCCCACTCTACGACATCATCTCCGTTTATCCAGTGCTGGGGGGAACAGGACTTAACATCCGCGATGCGAAACTGGCCATGGGACTGTCAGCCACTAAAGGGAAAAAATACCAGATTGAACAAATCTTTCCCCGCCATTTTCTCGCTACTGCAAATCAAGTCGGCTTTAGCCAACACGCAATGAACGAGCTTCTAGAGGAGTTTGTTAAAAAAACGCCTATGGTTATCCAACGGGCACAAGCGCAACTGCCAGATGATTTCCCCCCGCATATCCAACACAGCATCCTGAGCGGGTTAGAGCATAGGGTAAGGCGACTGCTATAACAGCGTTCAAAAAGTGATGCCATCTACCATGCCACACTCGATGGCCTAGGTATAGCCAACCTACCGCGTTTTATTGCTGAGCCCGATCTGCAAACCGGGCGTTTACAGGCATTACTCACGGACTATCCGCTGCCCGAACATGGTATTTATGCCGTGTATCCGCAACGAAAATACCAACCGACCAAAGTGACGGTATTAATTGAATTTTTCATGGAGAAATTGGCGATTTTAGATTCCATATCCCCTTTATAGCAACTTAGATATTTAATATCTCTTCAGCTTGCCTTTGCTTTAATCGCGATGGATACACTGTATCCATCGCGATTAAAAACTCTACGATATTCGAATATACTTCGCTTTCATATACTAACTTAGCAACTTCCTCTGCAAGCCTTCGTCCATGGATCAAGATAATTGGATACTTGTCTTCAATCACTTCTCGTTGAACTGAATCAGAAAAATAACTGGTAGTTACATATACGCCTAGCCAACCACGCTTTAAGCGGGCCACAGTACGAGCAATATGATTACCACCCGTAGGCGTATTGAGTAACTCACATTTTGCCTGCCCTAGCACAATCAACTCCACTTTGGAGAATCCACTGCCCAACGTCACCTTACCGATAAAATCGGCACCACCGTCACCCGAGCCTTGAGTCACCCAGCCTTTTTGATAAATGCCAAGCTCTCTATCGATTACGCGTTCTGCAATAACCTCTGCAAGCGCCTCAAATCTATGTTTCTTGTTGGCATAGTAATCATAAATTTGATTTAAAATTTTATCGGACTCAGATCCCGGAATAGGCTTTTGATTTACCGTTTTCTCAAGACTCAGTTTGGAAACTCGGCGGCGTAATTTATTAAGGGAATTACTGCCTTCATTTAGCCATTGTCGCCAGCTTTTAGGGGCGGCGTTATTGGTTATCGCGAGCGAAAAGCCTTTCTTACGGCGGCTATTTATCCAATCCCATTCGAACACTTCATGCTCCGCAGCAATACAAAGAACAGTAAAATCAAAGGCATAATTTGTAAAAGTGCGAGCTAATTTATTGTCCCACTGAGTCACTAATTCGACACTATTGATGATCCCCAATCCATAAAATTGCGGATAGCCTTTAGCGACGCCATTAACTATCGCCCGCTTAAAAAACAAGATAGGTGGAGTTAATAATCTCTCGTCCACACTGTGTGAATGGGCTAAACGAAACGCTTCAAGTAGTGCTTTATTTCCTGGAGCTGTGGCAGGATCTTTACCAGGTTCTTTATTATCACCAAAGTAGCGAATATGACCGTTATCAGCATCATAAAAATCTTCCCAGGGGGTTTCTATTGATCCTTTTTTATTTGGGCTACTGGAAATCAGTATTGCCGGGCGGACGAGTTGACCCAGACTCGTTTTGATTTTGGCGCAGGGATTGATTCCCTTTTCAAGTTGCAGGTTGTTAGCGTCGATTGATTTGGTTAGAAAGTGGAAATTGAGGTAGCCATCTTCATACATGTTTTCTCCACATGCTGGCTTTTTATATCTCAGTACATCACCAATCTGAATTTCCATTATTCGTCACCAATCCTTATCTAAGCAGCTTGATGAAATATAACATACTGATATTTAATTAAAAGAAGTGTAGATATCAATTGTGAGTATGCGCTTATTCAACTGCTAATTTGTAACCCCATTTAAGGCTCACACTGAAGTTGACGCGATACGAGGGCTGAATGGTATCGATAAGCAGGCCCTCTGCGCCATGGATGGCGCGGTGGAGCCCTCATGGAAGAGTTTACGGCGTGCCTGCGGGCGATACCATTTTGTGGCCACTGTTGAGCCTTAAATCTAAGCACTCACTACTGCCCACTCGGCAATAAGTATCTGGTACTACGTCCGCCGGCGTCGGCTTTCACTAAAAAGCCTTGCTCGACCATTTGCGCAAGGTGACGGGTGGCGGTGGCGCGGCTCACCTTAGCGACCTTTTGATACTGGCTACTATTAATCCCTAATTCAAAATCGCCATCTAACATCCGATTGAGCACTTTGGCTTGCTCTTGAGTCAATAAGGATTGATCGACATTTTGCCAATACTGCGTTTTCCGCAGAGTCTTGTTCACATCAGCCATCGCATTGAGTAAGCAATCATTGAGGGTTTCAAAAAACCATTCTAACCAAGGAGTAATATCGACATCGCCCCTTTGGGTGGACTCTAAAATGTCATAGTAGGTTTGGCGACGGGCCAGAATACTGACCGACATAGCGTAAAAACGAATCGAGCGTTTTTCCGCTTGCGCCAAGGCTAAATCGGTCAATAAACGCGTGATGCGCCCATTACCATCATCAAGCGGGTGTAGAGTTACAAACCAAAGGTGAGTTATCGCCGCACGGATAAGCGGATCTAAGCCAGGCTCTTGCCGTGAAGCATTAAACCATTCGATAAACTGTGAGAGTTCAGCGTCCAAAGTCGCTCGAGAGGGGGCCTCAAAATGCACCGTTGGTTTATCAATCCGGCCTGAGACAACTTGCATAGGCGTATCGCCTCGCAGCATTCCACCCATAATAGGGTTTAGTAGTGTATAACCCGGGGGAAATAACTGCTGATGCCAGCCCAATATCCGCTCGAGGGTTAGCTCAGTCTCTAAATTTTTTAAGGCATCGAGCATAATGTCTGCCAAACCATCGGTTTGAGCAGTGGTCGGATACGGTTTATCTTCGGACACGCCGAGTTTTTTAGCCAAGGATGAACGCACCGAAGCCGCATTGAGCTTTTCACCTTCAATGGCACTGGAATGGATAATGTTAGCAAGCAAGGTGTCGAGTGCCGCCTCTGAGGTTAACTGGCTGTCGTCGTGACTTAGCATTTGCTTGCCGAGCAGTTGGCCCTGATTGAAATAAACCTGACGCAGTAAGACATCGATGCTGCTGGCATTCCAATGAAATTTAGGCCAATCGGCTTGCTGCCAAATCCACATATCTTACCCCATGAGTCAAATAACAAGCCTATTCTACTCACATAATGAGTCAATTAACAAACCTATTTGCCTCACATAATGAGGCAAATAATGCAGGTAATCGCCTCACCTAGCCCAATTGCTTATAGAGTACAGGGGATTAGCGCTGTTGATATGCTCCTACAGAGCAATGCAGACACACAGACAACAGCTTTGCGCTGCTAAAACCAGTGTGCTGCGATATACTGCCGGTGTTGATAAACACTCATATTGAAACCCAATTTACACACCAATCGCGACGACCACGCTGACAAGAATATGCTGAGCCCAATCCATGCCTGATAACGCAAATATTGCCACCTATCCCCATTCTCAGGCGCATAACGATGGCAGTGATGTGCAACCCAATCTGCCACAGTGCGATTCGACTGAGCCGAGTGCAATCGGGCCAAGTTCAATCAACCCAAGTGCAATCGGGCTAAGTTCAATCAAGCCAAGCGAAATCAAGTCAAGTGCAACCAAGCATGGCTCCGTGGCAGCCGAGCAAAAAAATAAGCTTATTATCATAGGCTTGCCTAGAACAGGGACGACAAGCGTGAGTGTGGCGCTATTAGAGCAAGGCTTAAAAGTGGCGCATATGGCCTTTACCAAAGCCGCCTTTATGCAGGCAGATGCCATTTCTGATGCGCCTTGTTTTAGCGATTTCAAGCAGTTAGATGAGTTATTCCCCGGAGCCAAGTTTGTTTATCTTGACCGCGAGCTAGACTCTTGGGTGCCATCGATGCAGATGTTACTCAGTCGCATGCTGCCACATTTAGATGATAAGACAGGCCGTTTTCATCCTATTATGAAGCGCAGTTTTCGCCATTGCTTCGGCGTGGGAGAAGTTCAAGACCCGCAGAATGAACAACATCTTATTGGCTGTTATCAGCGTCATCAAAGGGAAGTGTTTACTTACTTTGCTAGGCGAAATAACTTCTTGAGTATCGATGTTAGCCAGCAAGGCGCATTGAGTCAGCTGTTGCAATTTATGGCGCAGCCAAGGGATGCAACATCAGTTGAGGCCCATCATCCGCTGACGGATTTAAGTTTTCCAAGGCTCAATATTGGCCGCAATGTGGCCAGTTGGGATGAATATAAACATCCCAATAAGATCAGCGCCAATGCATCTGGCCCAGACAAGCGTAAGTTCTTTGATTATAAAATCTCGATTCTAGATTCTAGATTCTAGCTAGATTAATCATTATTTTTCCTGCGCTTAACCACAGTCAACCAGTCGAGACTCACGCCGGAGATCGCATTAAAGCCACGAATACGGAAGACTAATTTAAGCAGTTGTGGCCTTGGTCTTACCTTAGGTTCGACCGAGCGCGGAATAAACCATAGGGTCACTAAGGTTCGCATTAGGGTCGATACCAGAAAAACCACAAAAATCGGGCTTGTGAGCCAACTATCCCAGCCGGACCAAATCAAAAAATCCGCCGCATGGGAGGCAATAGTGCCTCCGACCATAGCCCCCACAAACACCAATCCCGCACTGAGTGACGCCTGCAGCGCAGCGTAAGTGGCAAAGTCACTGCGAAAGGGACGAATATCATAAAGGTAGTTGGCGGTACTTAAGGTAAAGCCACTCCAAGCGAGGCCAGAGAATGCTTGGATGGCCAAAATATACCCATAGTTATCGGAAAACAGCCATAACAACGGCAAGCTTGGGATCATGCAACTGGTAATAATCATCACCAAACGATTACCGAATTGATCGCTAAATCGCCCCCAAAACTTTAACGTCACAAACTGAGTCGCTATCGAGGCCACGCTCGCGAGCACAAATTCGATGTAGCTAAAGTGCAGGTCTTCCAGCATATACACAGCGAAAAACGGCGCCGAGATGGCGACCATTGCCTGCATACTGGCCACAAACAAGCTGTACTGGCGAAAGGTTTTATCCTTCCATGCGCCGCGAAAATTGCCTAAGGTCTGGACAAATACCCCGCGCTGTTTCGGCTCGCGGGGATCGGGATCGTGCATCTGCAGCAGTAACCAGGCGGAGACAAAGCGCCCCATGGCGGCAATTGAAAACAGCAAGGTAAAACCCAGCCACGCCATCTGCATCGAATCGGTAAAGGTCAGAATACCGCCACCAACAAAAAACACACTTAAGGATGCACCCATGGTGAGCCGAGTGCGCGCGGCAAAAAACGCACCGCGGCGGCGTTCGGGCACTATAGAGCCCATCCACGCCCGCCAATGGGGTTGAATTAAATTGATAAACCCATGATAACAAACCGCTAAACCAATAAAGATCCACACGCCGTGTTCTGGCCGCAATGCCGCGAGGGCACCCATAGCCAACACAATCCCGGCTTGAAAGGTCGCGCAAAACACAATAAAAGTGCGGCGGGAAAAATGGCTGGCGAGCCAAACGGATAAGAGTTGGGAGAGTGCGCCAAAAAGCTGTGGTAATCCAGTGACAAAGCCCATTTGCGCTAGGCTAGCGCCGAGAAAAATGGCATAGGCATTAAAAAAGTTATCGCTGGTTGCCGTCATCATAGACGAGGCAACGGCCTCCTGTTGCGAGCGGCGCAGAGTACATCTTAACCACAAATTGCGTTCGCTACGCCGCGAATAAGTTGATGCTGCTGGTGTCGCAGTGGAGTCCATACCAAAACACCTATATTCACGCGCTGAGATCACCCAGCACTAGTTAAAAATTGGCTTTAAGTTCAACCTCTTGATCGAGCAGGCTCTGGTACAGGGTGAACTGGTTGGCCGCGCGGTCTAGATTATGGCCTTCACGGTGGATATGGAAATACACATCACCGTTCAAATAATCCGTTAAAAAACGCACACCTATCATCAGGCAAATCACCCGCGCGCCGAGCCACAGACTGCGTTTTTCGTCTTCCGTTAAGACGTCCCCCAACTCGCTCAAGTAGCCACGGCAAATCGCGGCGAAAATATCTTGGCGCACTTGGACTTTATCCAAGGCCGTAGAATCTTCTTCCTCTGGCGAGCAGAAAGTACGCACCATATCGCCAAAGTCATACATCAGATGACCCTTCATGCAAGTATCTAAATCGATAATCGCCATGCTGGACATATCGCGCTTATCGAAAAGCATGTTGTTGATTTTGGTGTCGTTATGGCAAATTCGTAGCGGCAGCTTTGGCGATATTTCCGCTAACTCATCCAGCAAAGCCTGCTGGGATAACGCATAATCGACCCAATGACGGCAGAGCGCTAAGCGATGTTGACTATCGAGTTCAGCGGCCTGCTTTAGCAAGGTCATGCGTCCCGGTAGATGGTGAAATTGAGGGATCACATCTTCAAGCTCTGTCGCATCAAAATCACTCAAGGCCGAGGCAAAATGTCCAAAGGCCTTGGCCGCCATTTCCGCCTGCTCTGCGGATTTAACCACCTCAATGCTTAAACTATGGGGTAAATAACTAATGGCACGCCAAAAGCCCTGCTCGCCTAAATCAATGGCTAATTCACCCTCTTGGGTTAGGCAAGGGCTGACGACTTTAAGCCCGTATTGCTGCTGCAACGACTTAGCGCATAAATGATGGCTAATTTTATCGGCATTGCTGACTAGAGCCCTAGGCGTCTTAAACACTTGGGTATTAATACGTTGCAGCACTAATTCGCCTGCAGGCCAACGCACTAACAAAGTGTCGTTAATATGACCATTACCTAACGCTGAGATTTTTGCCTCTGTGGCTTCAATTCCAAAATGAGGCAACACTGACTGCCTGATGAGTTTAATCACTCAATAACTCCGTTAATTTCTGTTTTACCCAGACAGTGTCCTGCGGATAAGTCACGCCGAGCCAAGGCTCAGAGGCAACATCGACATATACAGGCAAACCTTGCTCAATTCCCGCCTGTACTATGGCGGGCAAGTAACATTCAGATTTAGGCAGTTTGCCCTGCTGGCCTATAAATGCCGTTAATTCCTGTTTAATAACATCAAAAATACTTGGGGAGAAGCCCCAGCACGTCATTGACACCAAAGACTGTGGCGAAAGTTTTGCCAATCCCCTAGGGCCTTCGCCGACAAAACCATTATCCTGCGCTTGAATATTTAACCATTCGACCACAGAGCGCAGTTGCCCCAGCTCAACCTGGCACAATCCACGATTGACCCCGCCATGTTCAGATAACGTCAGCTCGATAGGATAAGCCACCATCATCCAATCATTGGGTCTGGCGGTTAAGCCTTTGGCTAGGGAGACAAAAGCACTGTCACCGTAAAAGTCATCGGCATTGATCACCGCCATCGGGCCTTTTACCCAATCGCGGGCACACCATAGCGCATGGGCCGTGCCCCAAGGTTTAAGCCTGTGGCTATAATCCGGCAACTGCGCGGCCTCGGGCAAATCATTGATGTTTTGATAGCAAAAATGGTACTCAAAATCGGCGGGCAAAAACCGCGTCAATATCCCAGTTAATTCAAGCGCTAACTCAGGACGGATCACTAATACCGCACACTTAAATCCACTGCGGATCGCGGACATGATCGACAATACCAACATGGGCTCACCCGCGGGGCCGAGGGCGGCTAATTGCTTATCGCCACCGAAACGGCTACCTAGCCCCGCCGCCATAATGACTAAGGTCAATTCAGTATTCATGTTGGGTTGATATATTCAGTTCAAATTTAAAGGTGTTTCCCCAAAACGCGCGACCTAAACAACCTAAAGTACGGTTTGAGAAAAAGAGGAGCAAAAGTGTAATCTACCCCTCCGATTGTGACTAGAGTATCGGCGCCATTATTGGGCTAAATAATCAGCAAATGTACGATTTTGTTCCAAAATCGCTTGGCTACCCTTTAAGCTAAACTTGTAACCGCATAGGCCAATGCTGCCGCGGCGGGCAAGGTCAACTATGATACCTGCGCTATCCAGAGGTGAAAACCGCGCTTCGGTAGCTGAATCCGCCTTCAAATCAACCGTCATAGGGCGATACTCAGTGCCATTATTAAACACTAAGGCGCGGCAGGTCTTATCCCCCTGCGCCGTGGCTAATGACCAAATATTTTGCGCTTTACCCTGCTCGCCCAACCAACGCATGATCAATACATCACCCTCTAAGGCGACGGAAAAACCATCGGGCATCTCCAATGTCACTCTATCGCTTGCGATAGGGGCTGCGGGAATCGCACTGACCACTTGTTCCTGCGCCTGTTGATCACTACTTGGCCATAGTCCCCACACTAAAGCCACCAATGCCAGTCCACCTAAACCTATTGCCGCGGGGCGCCAATAGCGGCGGTTCGGCATAGGGAACTTAGGCAACACTAAGTAACGGCGATAGGGCGAAAGAAACTCGATTAAGCCACGGAGTAACTCCGTCATAGAACCCGAATCTTTATCCTCGGCGCGGCGACGGCGCATTTCTTCAGCGTCCTCGGCCTGATTAGCACTATGGAGCTCATCATCGGGGTCGAAACGCCACACGGGCTCATCATTGAGTTCGGCGGGATCTAAAGGAGCGTGTCGTGAATTGCCGTGCTGTAAATCCACCTGCGCGAGATCCACATTAATTACTTCAATATGTGTTTGTTCCACGCGGCCTTGATGTGCGGGACGAAAATCTGCCTGAGCCTCAATAATGGCATCCTGCACCACAAAATCCGCCGGATTTTGGGTCATTCTGGTTAATTCATCAAAACGCAATTCATCTTGACGCAGCGCCTCCAAATCCACCGCTGCCAATGTGGGCGCGCCCGTAGGCTCGGTTTGAGCAGAGGTTGGCGCCGGCGCAGCGGTTTTAGGGGCCAGCACCGGCTCTACACGGCGACGGGGTATCGCCTGGGAAGTGGGCGAATCTAACGCTGGGCCGTAATAGCCAAAACGATAATCCACTATGGTTGGCGAGGGTAAACGCGTGCCCCAAAAGGTTGCCCCAGCGGCTAACACTAAACCCAAAACCGCAATGAAAGGCGGCGCACCAACAATTAATAGCGCAAGATACACAGGAAGAGGCAATACTAATAAAGCCGCTAAAAACTTAGGCTTATTGGCATCCATTAAACGGCGCAGGCTAGTTAATGCCAGTAATGGCAAACCTAATAGCGCCAATAAATACATTAAGAAATTCGCCCCAAACCCTGCAACAGCAAGGGAAATGCAGACATAAACGCCCACACTAATAGCGGCAAAACGGGGACGGGAATCACGCCCATGAAGGCAGAAAAGAGATTTTAACAGCACGACCCTTCCTTTATAGTTGAATAATCCAAGCGCAAATACGACTATCAGTCGTCGTATGGACACGAGCGTAACGAATTTAGCCGCAATTGTCAGTGTCTACGACCTTAGTCAGGCAAAAATGCCCATGAAATAGTAAATAGACTGCAATTGCCGGGCAACAAGCCCTAGCGTTTTTAAGGTCAAAATCTGTATAATGCTCGGCTTTCTGGGCCCTTCTTGCGTTAACAAACTGGATATTTAGCTCATGACCGCACGCGGAAATTTATTTATTGTGTCGGCACCCAGTGGTGCTGGTAAATCCTCGCTGATCTCGGCACTGCTTAAAGATAAGCCCGCCGATATGCAGGTTTCGGTATCCCATACCACCCGAGCGCCGCGCCCAGGCGAAGTCGATGGACAACACTATCACTTTGTTAATGTTGAACAATTTAAAGCACTAATTGCTGAAAATGCCTTTTTTGAATGGGCCGAAGTCTTCGGCAATTACTATGGCACTTCACGCCATGTGATTGAGCATACCCTCACCCAAGGTATCGATGTATTCCTCGATATCGACTGGCAAGGTGCAAAGCAAGTCAAAGCTGTGATGCCAGAGGCGGTTGGGGTATTTATTCTGCCGCCATCCAAGGCAGAGTTAGAACGCCGCCTGACCGGCCGCGGCCAAGATAGCCAAGACGTGATCGCCAGCCGTATGGCCCAAGCCGTATCGGAAATGTCGCACTTTAAAGAATATGATTTTATTATCGTCAACGACGATTTTGACACTGCCCTCGCCGATCTGCGTGCCATCATTCGCAGTCAACGCTTAACGGGAGCTAGTCAGATCCACGCGCAAAATGATATGCTTAACGATCTGTTGGCAGGCTAACTGCCTTAGTGTACAATTTTGCGTCATTTTTTCCCTAGATAAACTGGAGTTTCAACACATGGCTCGCGTAACTGTAGAAGACGCCGTAGAACAAATCGGCAACCGTTTTGATATGATCCTGGTTGCGGCGCGTCGTGCTCGCCAAATCGCCGTGCAGGGTAAAGACCCTATGGTTGAAGAGATGAACGACAAACCCACGGTTATCGCCCTGCGTGAAATCGAACTAGGTTTAGTTAACGCTCACACCTTAGATGCCGATGAGCGTCAAACCGTGCGTGAACGTGAAGCCGCTGAAATTGCAGCGGTTGCAGCGATTGCTGAAGGTCGTTCACTATAAGCGTTATTGAGTAAACCTGTTTAGGTAAAAGGAGAGCTGCCACTTGTATCTGTTTGAAGGTCTAAAGGAGTCTGCTTCCGGTTACTTAGAACCTGAACAGGTAGAATTGCTCAAGCAGGCGTACCAAGTTGCGCGTGATGCCCATGAAGGGCAAATGCGCACTAGCGGCGAACCTTATATTACTCATCCGGTTGCGGTTGCCCGCATCCTGGCCGAAATGCGCCTCGACCATGAGACGCTGATGGCAGCACTGCTACACGATACGATCGAAGACACCCATGTCACGAAGGATGACTTAGCCGAATTATTCGGTGAGTCAGTGGCAGAATTGGTCGAAGGCGTGTCGAAACTCGATAAGCTTAAATTTCGCGACAAGAAAGAAGCGCAAGCGGAAAACTTTCGCAAAATGATGATGGCGATGACGCAGGATATCCGCGTTATCCTCATCAAGCTTGCCGATAGAACCCACAACATGCGCACCTTAGGCGCCCTACGCCCCGACAAACGTCGCCGTATCGCCCGCGAAACCCTAGAAATCTACGCTCCTATCGCTAACCGTCTCGGTATCCACAATATCAAAACCGAGTTAGAAGACTTAGGTTTCCAAGCCTATTATCCGATGCGCTATCGGGTGCTTAAAGAAGTGGTTAAAGCCGCCCGCGGCAATCGCAAAGAATTGATCCAAGGCATTGAAGCCGCGGTTTATACACGCTTAAACGATGCGGGTATTCCCGGTAAAGTCAAAGGCCGCGAGAAAAACCTCTACTCCATTTATAACAAGATGCAGAGTAAAGAGTTGCAATTCCAAGAAGTGATGGATATCTACGCCTTTCGGGTGATAGTCGATTCCATCGACACTTGCTACCGCGTACTCGGCGCCATGCATGGCCTTTACAAACCTCGCCCCGGTCGTTTCAAAGATTATATCGCTATCCCGAAAGCCAACGGCTATCAGTCACTCCATACCTCTTTGTTTGGTCCACACGGCGTACCCGTTGAGATCCAAATTCGTACCGAAGATATGGATCAGATGGCCGACAAAGGGGTGGCTGCACACTGGGCCTACAAAGGCGGTGCGCAAACCGGCCAAGGCACGACGACCCAAGTGCGTGCCCGTAAGTGGATGCAAAGCTTGTTGGAATTACAACAGAGCGCCAGCACCTCCTTCGAATTCGTTGAGAACGTGAAGACCGAGCTCTTCCCCGAAGAGATTTATGTGTTCACCCCAGAGGGCCGCATTCTGGAATTACCGGTTAACGCCACCGCGGTCGATTTTGCCTATGAAGTGCATACGGACGTGGGTAATACCTGTGTCGGCGCCCGCGTTAACCGCCAAGCGTATCCGCTTAGCCAGCCGTTAATCTCCGGCCAAACCGTTGAAATTATTACCGCTAAAGGCGCGCGCCCCAATGCTGCCTGGCTTAACTTTGTGGTCACGGGTAAAGCCCGCGCGAAAATTCGCCAAGTGCTCAAGAGCCTTAAGGGTGATGATGCGATCGCCCTCGGTCGTCGCCTGCTGAACCATGCTCTGGGTAAAACCAAGCTCGATAGCATAGCGCCGGAACAGATTGAAAAAGTCGTCCGCGACACTAAGCATGCCAATTTAAATTCGCTATTAGCCGATATTGGTCTTGGCAATGCCATGAGTATCGTGATCGCCCAGCGTTTGATTGGCGATAACCTTGAAAATCAAGAGAGCCGCGATGCCCATTTGATGCCAATCCGTGGCGCCGAAGGCATGCTAGTCACCTTTGCCAACTGTTGTCGCCCTATTCCTGGCGATGCGGTTATCGCCCACGTCAGTCCAGGTAAAGGCTTAGTGGTGCACATGGAAAACTGCGCCAACATTCGTGGTTACCAAGGTGAGCCAGATAAGTACATTCCGGTTCAGTGGGATAATGTTGATGGGGTCGAATACCAAGCCAATCTGCGGGTGGAGATCGTCAATCACCAAGGCGCACTGGCAAAGATCACCTCGATCATTGCCGCCGAAGGTTCGAACATTCATAACCTGAGCACAGAGGAACGCGATGGCCGCGTGTATCTGATTAACCTGCGTATTTCGGTGAAAGATAGGATCCATTTAGCCAACGTGATGCGCCGCATTAGGGTGCTTCCCGAAGTGCTGCGTACGTCCCGTAATCGTTAATTAATTCAATATTAGAGAGAGCGTCATGGCAGAAAAAATTATCATAGCGACCGAAAATGCCCCAGCGGCCATCGGCACCTATTCACAGGCCGTTAAAGTAGGCAATACAGTGTATTTATCTGGCCAAATTCCGCTGGTGCCAAGCACTATGCAAATTGTGAGCGATGATTTTGAGGCCCAGGTTGTACAAGTATTTGAAAACTTAACTGCCGTTTGTACCGCTGCCGGTGGTTCGATCAACGATATCGTTAAGCTCAATATCTTCCTCACCGATTTAAGCCACTTCGCTAAAGTGAATGAAATCATGAGCCGCTACTTCAGCCAGCCCTATCCTGCCCGCGCCGCCATTGGTGTAAAGCAGTTGCCGAAGGATTCGCAGGTTGAAATGGACGGCGTGATGGAGCTGTAAGCTTCACCCGATATCAGAGGCGCTTAGGCGCCTTTTTTATTGCGCCACATTCTTCCCCTTGCCTTTCTATTCATCTTATTTTCATACTCAGCTTATAGTCTGCGTATTCCCACTCAGGATTTTACAAGCTCGCAAACTATTTGCGTGGCCCCACAAAACTCGCCATACTGAGAACCGATAGTCATGGGGTTAAAATAACAATAAAGAACAAGGAATTGCCAATGGATACAGCGATTAAGACGCCAATTGAAATGCTGGCGCACTGGGCTAAGACGCGTGGGGATCAGATTTATTTACGCCAACCTATCAAGGGCCAATACCTCGATTTCACTTGGGGTGAAGTACAAGAAAAAGTCCAACAACTCGCCGGAGCCCTACGCCACTTAGGCCTAGAACCTGGTGATAAAATTGCCGTGCTCTCTAAAAACTGTGCCGAGTGGTTTATCACCGACCTCGCCCTGATGCACGGCGGCTATATTAGCGTGCCCATTTATCCAACGGCCAACCCAGATACGATTCGCTATGTGCTGCAACACAGCGGCGCTAAAGCGATTTTCCTTGGTAAACTCGACCACTGGGCCGATCAAGAAGCGGGCGTTGGCGGCGAATTACTGCGCCTTGCCATGCCCTACGACACCATGCCAGCCCAATATCAATGGGAACAACTGCTGAATATGGGTAATCCCTTGATTGAGGCGCCGCTGCCTACGGCGGATCAAGTGATGACGCTTATCTATACCTCGGGTTCAACGGGCCAACCTAAAGGTGCAATCCAGACCTTCGCCAGCTATGGCTGGACCTGTCAGGCGGTAGTACGGGATCTGCGTACCGATGGCGATGATCGCCTGCTGTCCTATTTGCCCTTAGCCCACATCACCGAACGGGTCGCGATTGAAGGCTCATCTTTTTATTCGGGCAGCACTGTCGCCTTCGTCGAGAATCTAGACTCCTTCGTCCTAGATGTGCAGCGGGCTAAGCCAACGGTCTTTTTCTCGGTGCCACGCTTATGGAGCCTATTCCAGAAGAACATTATCGATAAAATCGGCGTCAGTAAGCTCAATTTATTGCTGAAGATCCCACTCATCAGCAGCCTAGTTAAATACAAAATCCACAAAGGATTAGGACTCAACCATTGCCGTTTACTAGGCTCTGGCTCGGCGCCGATCCCGCCCTCTTTAATCCACTGGTATCACAGCATTGGGCTGGATATTTGTGAAGCTTGGGGCATGACGGAAAACTGCGCTTATTCCATCATCAACTACCCCTTCGATGTCCGTAAAATTGGCACTGTGGGTAAACCTGTTCTGGACTGCTATATCCGCCAGGGTGAGGATGGCGAGCTATTGATTAAGAGCCCAGGCTTGATGACGGCCTATTATCTGCAACCCGAAGCCACGGCGGCGGCATTCGATGCCGATGGTTTCTTCCACACTGGCGATTTGTGTGCTATCGATGCCGATGGTTGCGTGACTATTACCGGCCGAGTGAAGGACAACTTCAAAACCGCCAAGGGCAAATATGTCGCCCCCGTACCTATCGAACGTAAATTGGCACAGGACCCCCATGTGGAACTGATTTGTGTGATTGGTTCTGGCCTGCCCCATCCTGTTGCTTTAGTGCAATTATCCGAAGGCGCGAGTCTACAGGCCCGCGAAGAAGTGCGCGCCTCGCTAAAGGCGACATTAGATAGCGTGAACCCGCACTTAGAGTCCCACGAACATGTGGATGCGATAGTCGTGGTTAGCGATCCTTGGACGATTGAAAATGACGTGCTAACCCCCACCTTAAAAATCAAACGCCATGTGCTTGAAAAGGCTTTTAGTGAGCGCGTTGATGGCATTCGTGGTGCCCAAGTCTGTTGGGAAGATGAAATAAAGAAGAAATAATTCACCTAAAACAGTAGGATAGTGTATTTCACAGTAGATTAAAAAACAGCACGCTCAACGGCGTGCTTTTTTGTGACATATTCTGTCAAACTGTGACGAAAACACGTATTATGTGCAGCTGTCGGTTAGGATAGTCCATCCCGATCCCTATTCACTTAATCAAGGTTTAACAGAGTCCAAAAATGCTAATTGCACTTTCAATTATTGGCGGTTTTATCATTTTAACCTTAGGCGCAGAAGCATTGGTTCGCGGCGCGAGCTCTATCGCCCTTCGCCTAGGTATCACTCCACTCGTTATCGGCTTAACCATTGTGGCCTTTGGTACTAGCGCTCCCGAATTGGCGGTCAGTGTCAAATCTGCCCTAGCTGGCAACAGTGGCATAGCACTAGGTAACGTGATTGGTTCAAACATCGCCAACATAGGTTTGATCCTAGCGATTACCGCACTGATCCGTCCTATCGAAGTGCAGTCTCAAATGGTAAAACGTGATATACCCTTGATGATCTTGGCCTCTATGTTGTTCTGGGGCTTATTGCTCGATGGCGAACTCAGCCTAATCGATGGCGCTGTGCTGTTATCGCTACTGGTGGGTTACTTAGCGTTTAGCTATATCAGTTCCAAAAACACTACGGATGAAGATGGCGAAGTTATCGAAGAAGGCCCTAAAAACCCCTTGCTCTCTATGCTCTTCATCGCTGTCGGTATTAGTATGCTTGTCGGTGGCGGGATTCTATTTGTGAATGGTGCCGTCGATTTAGCGAAAACCTTCGGTGTGAGCGAAGTGATTATCGGCCTAACCATTGTTGCGATTGGCACGAGTATGCCGGAATTAGTGACCTCAGTTATTGCAGCTTTCAAAGGCCAGAGCGATATTGCTATCGGTAATATTGTTGGTTCCAATGTGTTCAATATATTAGGTATTCTGGGCGTGACTGCGATAGTGCATCCAGTATCAGGGCTAGGTTTCCAACCCCTAGATTTTATCGTTATGCTTGCACTGACCGTAGTCGTTTTACCCTTCGCTTGGTCTGGTTATCAGATAGGCCGTCGCAGGGGCGCGGTATTGTTACTCAGCTATTTAGGCTATATGAGTTACTTAGTCAGCCAAGCGAGCACACAAGCTTTGGGATAAAGATCAGGACTAATACACAAAACACCGGAGCTATTCCGGTGTTTTGCTATCTGGCCTTAGGATCCATTCAACCGGTGACATTTGTCATGCCTAATTGATGACCTTTGTGCCTGCATTTCACCTATGGCATTGCTGATAATGAGTCTGTACCCAAGCAATGGGAAACTGACTCAATAAGGAAATACCATGAAAGCATTACTCCTCATCTCTAGTCTGACTTTAATCGCGGCGCCCGCACTGGCTGCTGTATCTAATCCCAATATCACCCACATTGATGCCGCCGCCAATTCGATGAATATCGCTAAATTGCAGCAATTGAGTGCCAGCACCCAAGACTATGATCAAGCCTATGCCAACTATCGTCTCGCCATCAGTGCCAATGTGATGGGGCAAAAGTCCCTTGCAGGTAGCGCACTGACGGCGGCCCAAGCCACACTGGAAGCATTACAGGACAGCCAAGCGAATGCCGAATCCCTAGCGCTTTTGTCCTCCGTCTATGGAATGCAAATCGCCTTAGACACCACTAAAGGCGCCGTGTTAGGTTTTAAATCCGCCAAGGCTATTGCTAGTGCAGAACAGCTAGAGCCACAAAATCCAAGAGTCGCCCTCGTCAAAGCCATTGCCGCCTATAATACTCCCGCCCTCTTTGGCGGCAGCATGCAAAATGCGAAAACCTTGGCTAGCACAGCAATAGAAAGATTCGCCGGTCCCTGCGATAACATCTGCTGGGGTGAGGCCGAAGCCTATACCTGGCGAGGACTCGCGAAACAGGAGCTTGGCGATAATCAAGGCGCGATTGAAGATTGGCAGCAGGCGCTAAAAGTACAAGCGGATTACGGTTGGGCTAAATTTTTGCTTCAACAAAATCAGCAATTAAGTGCAAAATAGCCATATTAGCAAACGGGGATCTAGGCGCTGAACACGGCGCCAATCCCTAGGTGAAATAAATCGAAGCAGATAATCCAACAACCAGTACAGCTTCACAGAGGCGCTATGACGAGCACACCCCTTCAGATTGAGCGAAAACTCGCATGGATATATCTGATAAATTTAGCATTTTATCTTATCCCTTTGTTTCTAAGCCCCTATCCTTTATGGAAAATTGCCTTAAGCTTAGCCGTGCTTATTCCCTTTATCGCCAGTTACTTTTGGGCCTATAAATGCAATTATCGCAGCGCCTATAAACCGATTCTGGTGATGGTGCTCATCGGAGCCGCCATCACCCCCATCAACCCAGGCTCTATCTCACTGTTCACCTTTGCGGGCTTTTTTATTGGTTTCTTTTACCCACTCAAATCCAGCATATTCTTCCTGCTCGGCCTAGTGGGTTTGTTATTTGGCTTAAATGAGGTGTGTAACTTTGGAAATTTCTATTTCCCCCTTTACGGCTCGGCACTGGTGCTCGGTGTCGGCATGTTAGGGCTGGCCGAACGCAAGCGCTATCAACATAAGTTAAAAGCTCAACAGAGTGCCCAAGAAATTAGCACCTTAGCCACTATGCTCGAACGGGAGCGTATAGCACGGGATCTACACGACATCATGGGCCACAGCTTATCCTCCATTGCCCTTAAGGCCGAGTTAGCCGAAAAACTCATCGCAAAACAAGAATATGAACTCGCCTCGACTCAACTTATTGAGCTCGGGCAAATCGCAAGGGAGAGCCTGAGTCAAATTCGTCATACAGTCTCAGACTACAAGCACAAAGGGTTAGAGACTTGCGTCACCCAGCTGTGTAAATCCTTAAGGGATAAAGGATTATGTGTCGAACTCCATGGTGAGATCCCTAAACTGCCCACCAGAATGGAGAGCCAACTGGGCTTGATCCTCACCGAACTGGTGAATAACATTCTCCGCCATAGCGGTGCCAGTGAATGTTATATTGCCTTTGATAAACAAGCCGACCAGCTACTGGTTGAAGTCAAAGACAATGCGACGGCTAAACCCTTGGTCGAAGGCAATGGACTCACAGGGATCCGCGAACGCTTAGACAGCCTAGGCGGCAGCTTGAATTACAATCTCGACCAAGGATACGCCTTTAGCGTCAGTTTACCTCTGCAGGGAGAAGCAACTTAATGAAGATTTTACTGGCTGAAGACCAAGCCATGGTCCGTGGCGCGCTCGCAGCCCTGTTAACCCTCGCGGGGGGATTTACTATCACCCAAGCCAGTGATGGCGATGAGGCCCTAACTTTACTCAAACAGCAGAGCTTTGATCTACTACTCACGGATATAGAAATGCCGGGACGCACCGGCCTAGAACTCGCCGCTTGGCTCAAAGATCAACAAAGCCACACTAAAGTGGTAGTGATCACTACCTTTGGCCGCGCAGGTTATATCAAACGCGCCATTGAAGCTGGCGTCGGTGGCTTTCTGCTAAAGGATGCGCCCTCGGAAACCTTAGTCAATGCGATTCAGCAAGTTATTGCGGGAAAACGGGTGATAGATCCTGAGCTTGCCATGATGGCCATAGGCGATATCGATCCCCTCAACGATAAAGAACGCCGCGCCCTACGCCTTGCCAGTGAAGGAAAATCCACCGCAGAGATTGCCGAAACCCTGTTTATTGCCGAAGGTACAGTGCGCAATTATCTATCGGAAGCCATCGCCAAACTCAATGCCAGCAACCGAATAGATGCGGCGCGTATCGCCAGACAGAAAGGCTGGCTATAGCCAACCTTTCGATGAACTAATAATCATATATGCAGTAAATACGGTCGAATTTGCCTAGCGCTAAATCCGCTTGGTGGATAATAAAATTCAACTGCATCGAGTGCTCACTATAGACGACTTTGAACAGCACCAGATAATCTTCGGCATTGCCGCCTAATTCAGCCGCAGCGTGGAGCTCGGGGGCTTTATAGCGACTATCTCCATGGCCATTAATGCTGGCGATACCATCGTAATACGGCAGCGGCTGCTCGGGGACGAGCAATGCCCGGAAGTTGGATGACTGCCACTCGGTATTAGCCCATTGCGATTGAGTGAGAATCTGACCGGGGATTAACCCGTGCTCATTCAATTGTATCAGCTCATAGCCCTTGAGCTGATCTTGCCACTCTGGAGCTAATTCATCATCCACAACCTCTATGGCCTCCAACACCATAGCTTGTTGCGGTTCAGGTAGCGCTTGTAAACGTGCCTTGGCTAACTTTACTAAATGCGGGTTGTCACTATTAATCATGTCAGGGGCTATCATCTTAATGCTGGCAATCCCTTGCAGTTGATAAGCCGCCTCATACTCATAGTTTGCACATACAGCATCGTCGAACTTAAGTTCGGCAATCGCTTTCCCAGAGTTCAGTTGCTGATCTTCAGCGACATAATAAACATGGCCGCGAAGCATTTCCGAGAATCGCCAGCGCTCCAAAAAGAACAACAATCGCCCCTCTCGGGGCAAGTAGGATTGTAACGCCTTCAGTTCACTACAATTGAGCTGTGCGATAAATTGCATGGGCACACGGAAGGCTTGCGCTGCCTCGTCCCAGTCCCAAAGATGCGCCTCATCTGTCTCCCAATAGTCCTGCCAGTCCTCACGCCAATGCTCATTAATAAACTCGCGGGTATGGCCAAAGCTCTCAACATAGCCATCAAGCATCGCCTCCCGTCCGACCAGAGTGACAGGATAAGCCATTCCCACGGGCAAATCCGGTAAACCACCCAACCGGCTATTGCCTAACTGGGTATAGTCTTCAATTGCACAGGGATAGAGATCGACACTACTGCGAATAAACGCCGATAGTGTGTGGGCAAGGTTTGGGTCTTTAAACTGCGCCAGCTTTTGCTCTAACTGTTGCTGACGGATGGGGGAATTTTCTGCTAACAACATATCCATATTTACCTCACGACTCCAATGTTTGCTTTTTATCATTTCTATCAACTATTTGCCACCGCCTAATACCGTGCTGGCCGATTTGATCCTCCATCAGCAATCCGGCCACTTGGAAAAACAGGGGAAAACGAAGACACATCCAACCTTAATCATGGAAGGAAAACTGAGACATCCATCCTTAATGGCGCTTCAATTAACCTCCGACTGTACTTTGGTTAAGCATTGAACAAGGGGGGTTGTATGCCGCGCCCTCGCAGAACTCAGACAATTAAGCCAAGCCATCAAGCAAGTCACCCTGGCAGAAATTGGCCCACGCAGCTCTAGATTACGAACTAGTATTATGCTCAGTAAAGCGTGAAAGTTTGGCTAAGCGAGGGATTATGCGGCACAGGGTTAACTTGTCATTACTGCAAAAAATAAGTGGAATATTGTTAACTATCACAGCCTTGTCTGTTCTTGCCGATGGGAAGTTACAGATTGCCGGGCAAGAGGGAGATGAACGTTTTTTCCCGTTACTGCAGGCCATCTATGCCCAGCTGGGATTTCAAGTTACGTTTGAAACCCTTCCCTCGGCTCGGGCGATGCAACTCGTCGATCAAGGTGGCTACGATGCTGAAGTCGGGCGGATCCCCGATATTGCCGTCAGTTACCCTAATTTGACCTATTCCCAGGAGCCTTTACTCACGGTAAGACTCGTGGCTATGGTCCGCAAAGATGCCGATATCCAGCTAAACAACCCGGATGATCTGCAGCAATATCGCATCGGCTATGTGATCGGCATGAGTGTCGCCGAAGACTTTGTGAAAAGTGCCCCAAACAACACGATTGCGGTGACCACACACGAGCAATTAGCGCAAATGCTAGAGCGGAAACGCATAGATATTGCGCTCATGGGCACAGCATTTCCAAACTCTCCGGTTTACAGTGTCGGCGTCGAACGCCTATCGATTGCCACTTTTAGTGTCTACCACATACTCCACAATAAACATGCCCAATTGATACCTCAGTTTGACCAGGTTTTGTTGAGGATGAAGCAGAATGGTCAATATGATCAGCTGCTGTTGCCCCTTGACTAACCCACTGAGGTGAAGAACGGCAGAAGAGTTAAACCTAGGGCCACCTCAGTACCCAATCCAAAGCTACGCATTAAAACCATTTATTAGCAGTCAATTGATTAGATATTATTTATTTACCAATTTCCATTTGCACTAACCTAAATGCACTACACTTGTACCCGATGACACTATTCCAATGGAGGGAAAATTGAAATTGACTACCCGTTCAAGTATTAGTGCAGTGGGCATCATTGCCATAGATGAATACGGCCTTATCCGATCCTTTGATGCCGTCTCCGAACGAATTTTTGGCTACCGTGAAGCAGATCTGCTAGGTAAAAACGTCTCAACGCTGATGCCAATGCCCTACACGGGTGAACATGATGAATATCTGGCACGTTACCTACGCGAAGGCGCACCTAGGGTAATTGGCATGGGTCGAGAAGTCGTCGGCCTACATAGCAATGGGGACAAATTCCCCATCTGGTTAGCGGTAAACGAAGTGCACTTTGGCAGCGAACGGATTTTTATCGGCTCGATCGTTGAACTTACTGAGCAAAAAAATACCGAGTCCAATCTGGCCAAGAGTCTAGAAACCACACGGGCAATCCTAGATACCGCCATCAACCCTATTATCACCATTGATGCCAAGGGCAGCATAGCGTCCTTTAATCCGGCGGCGGAGCAGCTATTTGGTTATCACAGGGAGGAGGTGCTGGGTAAAAATGTAAAAATGCTCATGCCAGAGCCCTACCAGTCGGAACACGATGGTTACCTGTCCCGTTATCTGCACAATGGCAGTCCACACATTATCGGTACAGGACGCGAGGTCGTCGGGCGTAAAAAAAATGGCGATACGTTTCCCATGCATTTGTCGGTCGGACAGATGGATGTGGCTGGTGCACCTATGTTTGTCGGCATTATCGTCGATATCACAGAGCGTAAAGCCTCAGAGGCGGAATTACTGCAACATCGTGATCGGCTGGCCGAAATGGTGGCCAGTGCAACGGCCGAACTACTGCAGGCTAAAGAAGATGCCGAAGCAGGGGCCCGCGCTAAATCGGCCTTTCTCGCCAATATGAGCCATGAAATCCGCACACCCATGAATTCCATTATTGGTTTTGCTGAGGTGGTGCTGCAGGACGAAGCCATAAGTGCAGTCACCCGAGATCATGTCAAAATTATTCTACGCTCGTCGCGGGCACTGCTGGGCATTATCAATGACATTCTCGATGTGTCGAAGTTGGAAAGTCAGAAGTTTGTGCTAGAGCAAATCCCATTCAATTTACCGAATGTCCTGCGCGATCTGGAACGTACCATAGAACATCAGGTAGCCGAGAAGGGATTAACCTTCAGTTGTTCGATTGCCGCCAATGTGCCTGTCAGGGTGGTGGGCGACCCAACGCGCCTGCGGCAAATTTTACTTAACCTGCTAGGCAATGCGATTAAATTCACTCGCCATGGCAATATATCACTGCATATTCAACCAGATACGCAGGAGAACTTCTTGCATTATGCCATTACCGATACCGGTATTGGTATGACAGAGAGCCAGTTGGCTAAGGTATTTGATGCCTTCACCCAGGCCGATGCCAGCACTACCCGCCATTTTGGGGGTACGGGTTTAGGGACGACCATCAGCAAACAGTTGGTTGAGCAAATGCAGGGCAACATCTGGGCAGAAAGTGTCTGGCAACAAGGTTCAACCTTTCATTTTACCGCCTATCTACCCGCGGCGGCCCCAGAGCAACGCTGCCAGAACGAAGTCGAATCCCTCGGCGATGATTACCATTCACCTAGGGTATTTAATATTCTGCTGGCAGAGGATATTGAAACCAATGCATCGTTAGCAATATTGCGCCTGACAAAACAGGGGCACAGCGTGGAGTGGGCCAAGAATGGCCGCGAAGCACTGGCCTTAGTGCAGCGTGGCGGCATTGACTTAGTGTTGATGGACGTGATGATGCCAGAGATGGATGGGCTGGAGGCCACCATCGCCATTCGCCAATATGAACAGGATAAAGGGCTCGCGGCCGTCCCCATTATTGCCCTGACGGCCAGCGTGATGCGGGAGGACCATGATCGCTGCATCAATGCAGGCATGGATCGGGTCGAACCTAAACCGATTGAATTTGAAAGCTTATTGCGGGCAATGGAAGAACTTGTCCCTGATTCTGCTGGCCAAGTGGTGGAGGACTTTAAGCTCCAGCCGACACTGGATACCACTGAATCATCGGAGCTTGAATGGCTAAGCCAAGTTGCCGATACCGGCAAAGCCCTCTGCGTTTGGGTCGACCCACGCGCCTATTGCGATTCATTGATCCTGTTTGCCGAATTACAGGGTGATGCGGTCGATAAATTACGCTCAGCCTTTGCCTTAACCCCGCCAGACCTTGCCGCAGCACATCGTTTACTGCATACCCTGAAGGGCGCCGCCGGCAATTTGTACCTTAGTCAAGTCACTAAATTGGCGGTGTTACTGGGCGAGGAGGTCAAACTCATGCAGGAGCCAGACAGTGAGTTATCAGCTCTCGATGAACCGCTAGTCGCAGAGCTAGAACAGGCGATGGCTCAGGCATCGGCGGCCATCGCAAGGTTAGCAGAATCCCGCGTCGTCACATCACCGCCAATGGCCGAACAGTTTGATCGCGATGCCGTGATTGCGCTATTTATCGCACTGGAGCAAGCGCTAGAACAGGTAAATCCAGACGTAGTAGAACCTTTGCTAAACAGTTTAGCGGCGCAGATACCGGCAGAGCAGTTGTCACCTCTGTGGCGCGCATTACACGCTTTTGATTTTGCTGGCATCAGAGAACATATGCGGCAGTTAACCGAACGCCTGGAGCTAACACAATGAAAAAAATCCTGATTGTCGATGACGAACCCAATAATTTACAGGTATTACGGCAGGTATTGCGCCACAGTTATCAACTTTACTTTGCCACCGATGGCGAAACGGCATTAACAATAGCAGAGAAGCATAGGCCAGATCTCGTGCTACTCGATATCATGATGCCGGGCATGGATGGCTATCAAGTGTGCCAACGCTTAAAGCAAAATCCACTGACCTCACATGCCCCAGTTATTTTTATTACGGCAATGGCCGAAATGGAAGATGAAGCCCGTGGTTTCGATGTCGGGGCCGTCGACTACATCCAAAAGCCCATCTGCGGCCCGTTGGTTCATAGGCGCGTACAGACCCACCTGTCATTAGTACGTGCACGGGAGCTGGAAAGCAGTCAGCGCGAATCCATCTATATGCTGGGGATGGCCGGACATTACAACGATACCGACACGGGCCAACATATCTGGCGTATGGCCGCCTATAGCGCCTTTTTAGCCAAGGCAGCCGGCTGGGATGAAGCCGCGGTCGAACGGATGGAACTGGCCGCCCCCATGCACGATACGGGCAAGATAGGCATTCCTGATCAAATCCTTAAAGCCCCGCGGCGACTAACTCCACAGGAGTGGCAGATTATGCAAAGCCACGCACAAATTGGTTATGAAATCCTGCGCCGTGGCCATTCACCACTATTTGAGCTGGCGGCAGAAGTCGCCCTAACCCACCATGAACGTTGGGACGGCACGGGTTATCCCAATGGCCTAGTTGGCGAGGCGATTCCCGAATCGGGTCGAATCGTTGCGCTGACGGATGTATTTGATGCATTGACAACAAAACGGCCCTATAAGGAGCCCTGGCCAATTGATGACGCAGTGGCTGAAATTCGCCGCGGCTCAGGCACACAGTTTGACCCTCGTCTAGTCGAGATTTTCTGTGCAAATCTGGTCGAAGTCATGTGCATTAAGCTAGAGTGGGACGAGAAAGAAGCGCAGCAATAATGTGCCCAGCATATAATCCAATGCAACAGAGATTACCAACCACTGCAACTTACGTATTACACTTCAGCGTGACAATGGGGATTTCTATCTGCTTTTTCCATTAAGCGACAAAAATCAATTATTCGGAATTAATGCATGCCATCACGCGAGCAACTGCTGCAAGTAATTAATATTCAAACTGAAATAGCCAAACTAGGGCTCGATTTAGGCGGGGTAATGCAATATGTTGTGGAGCAAACACTGCCCTTGATCGATGCCGATGGCGCCGCGATTGAGTTAGCCGAAGAGGGCGACATGGTGTACCGGGCGGCTTCGGGCATAGCCGCACCTCAGCTTGGCCTACGACTAAAGGTTGACGCTAGTTTGTCTGGTTTATGCATTAAAACGGGAGAAGTACTCACTTGTATCGATGCGGCAACAGACACCCGAGTCGATCTCGCCGCCTGTAATAAAGTCGGTTTACGCTCTATGCTGGTCATGCCCCTAACATACCAAGGTGCCACAGTTGGTGTGCTTAAAGCCGTATCGCGGCATGTCGGTAAGTTTCAACAACCGGATATCACACTGCTGAATATGCTCTCGGAAGCCGTGGCTGCCGCCATGTATTTTTCGGTTAAATACGATAGCGATAATTTGTTTTTCAAAGCCACCCACGACTGCATGACGGGCCTTGCCAACCGGGCATTATTTATGGATAGGCTGCACAATGCGATCGCCCGGGCGAAGCGAGAACAACTCCCCACAGGCCTGTTGATGATGGATATGGACGGGCTGAAACAGATCAATGATACGCATGGCCACCGCGCCGGAGATGCCGTGTTGTTAGAGTTTGCTAAGCGCCTGCAACAGACAACCCGCGACACAGATCTCGCGGCTCGACTCGGCGGGGATGAATTTGGGGTCATTCTAACGCCGCAAGAAAATCCAGAGGCAGTCACAACGGCGCTCCAGCGTATCGAAGCGGCCATGGCGTCACCATTAACATTTGAAGGCCGCAACTACCAGTTACAAGTCAGTATTGGCGCGATTGTATTGCCACAGGATGGTATGGAACCCGATCAACTGCTGGAACTGGCCGATAAGCGCATGTATGCGGCAAAAAACTTACATAAAAATCAGCCCTAAAAGTCATTATGCTCGCCAGCGCTAAGGTAAACACGGATAACCTATTGCTGAAGCAAGAATAACGTACTGATAGCAAAGCCACCGCCACAATTGCTGCTACACTCAAATTCTGCGCTATATCTCTACAAAAGGATTTGTTTATGGCGATTGCCTGCGTCAATACCCGAGCCAGCTGTGGGGTCGAAGCCCCCGAAGTCACGGTTGAAGTGCACCTCAGCAATGGCCTACCCGCATTTAACCTAGTGGGATTACCCGAAGCCTCGGTCAAAGAAGCGCGCGAGCGAGTCCGCAGCGCACTGATCAATGCGGGGTTTGAATTCCCGATGCGCAGAATAACCGTCAACCTCGCGCCAGCCGACCTCCCGAAGCAAGGGGGTCGTTACGACTTACCCATTGCCATAGGTATACTCGCGGCCTCGGAGCAAATACCCACTAACAGCCTCAAAAATACCGAGTTTGTAGGTGAATTAGCCCTATCAGGGCACATACGTTACTGCCAAGGCTTGCTGCCGGCGATTATTGCGGCCAAGCGTCAAGACAACACTTTGATTTTACCGCTAGAAAATCGCCACGATGCCGAGTTAGTCGGCTATCACAGGGTATTTTTTGGCTCGCATTTACAGAGTCTTGCTGCCTTTTTGCTCGGCCAAGCACCACTGCCAGAACTCGATAGCCACCTTGAATGGGTGAGCGAAACAGCGCCAGAGTCAGAGCATTGCCTAAGCGATGTGATAGGCCAATATCAGGCAAAGCAAGCACTGGAGATTGCCGCCGCGGGCAACCATAACTTGCTGATGTTAGGCCCACCGGGAACCGGCAAAACCATGCTGGCGAGCCGCATGATGGCACTGCTCCCCAGCTTAAGTTATGAAGAAGCCTTAGAAGTTGCTGCCATTCACTCAGTTGCCGGCCTCGATATCAAGCCGCAACATTTTTTAAAACGCCCCTTTAGGGCGCCTCACCATACAAGTTCATCCATCTCCCTCGTTGGCGGTGGCAGCATACCTAAGCCAGGTGAAATATCCCTCGCCCATCGCGGCGTATTATTTTTAGATGAGGTGGCTGAATTTCCACGTAAAGTGCTCGACTGTCTACGGGAACCTATGGAAACGGGCGAAGTTGTGATTTCCCGCGCCGCCGCTAAACTCACCTTTTTAAGCCGCTTCCAATTGATCGCCGCCATGAACCCTAGCCCCAGCGGCGATATAGATTCCCATAACCGCGCTACCCCAGATCAAGTGCAGCGCTACCTTGCAAGATTGTCGGGCCCCTTCCTCGATAGATTCGACCTCACCATAGAGGTACCAAAACTGCCCGCTGGCACCCTCACCCAAGCCACGGCGCCGAGCGAAACCAGCCAAGAGGTCGCCAAACGCGTCAAGCGCGCCCGGGATATTCAGCTCGCGAGGGCTGGAGTGCTCAATAGCGAACTTACGGGTAAACAGCTAAAACAGTTCAGTGGCTTAAGCGAGGCCGATCTGATTTTTCTAGAACAAAGCGTGGTCAAACTCGGGCTCTCCGTGCGCAGTTTCCACCGTATACAAAGGGTTGCCCGCACCATTGCTGACCTCGAACAAGCTCCCAATACCGAAAGGCGTCACTTAGCCCAAGCCTTAGGTTACCGCGCCATGGATAGGCTGCTAGCGCGATTATCCCAGCAGTATTGACACAATAATTGCGACAATAAATGTTAACAAATGCACCGACCAGCTGACCGATGATTGAGCCAAAGGCCGACACCGAGTAACATAGGCCTCCAATTTTTGTCAGGGGGCGCTAAATAGTGACGCTGTTTTCACAGATCAAAGGCTGTATAGCCTTCTTAGGCTATGTCGTTAATACGATATTTTGGGCGATCCCGATTATCTTGGGCAGTGTGATCAAACTTATCCCCTTTGCCCCACTAAGAACGGCCACCAGCTATGTACTCGATTTTTGTGCCAGTGCCTGGATTAGTGTTAATGGTGTCATTGAGCGTTTACTGCATCCGGTAAAAATCGAGCTAACGGGCGATACCCAATTTTCAACCAAAGAGTGGTACATGGTGATCGCTAACCACCAATCTTGGGTGGATATTTTGATCCTGCAGCGCATATTTAACCACAAGATCCCCTTCCTCAAATTCTTCCTAAAACAGGAACTGATTTTTGTGCCCATACTTGGACTCGCCTGGTGGGCGCTGGACTTTCCTTTTATGCGCCGTTATAGCACAGCGCAGCTTAAGAAAAACCCCAAGTTAAGGGGCAAAGATATTGAAATTACACGTAAAGCTTGCGCTAAGTTTAAAGCTAAGCCCGTGAGTGTAATGAATTTTGTTGAAGGCACACGCTTCAGCAAAGCCAAGCATAAGAAGCAAAACTCTCAGTTCCAACACTTGTTAAAACCCAAAGCGGGCGGCATGGCCTTCGCGCTATCGGCCATGGGAGACCAAATCCATAAGTTAGTGGATGTGGCTATCTACTATCCCGATCAGGTCCCCAGCTATTGGGACTACCTGACAGGCAAGCTGCCAAGCGTTAAAGTACACATCAAAATATCCGATATCGATCCCGCCATGCGCGGCGATTATATGAATGACCGTGATTTCAAAATTGGCTTTCAAGAACAGTTAAATCAGCTCTGGCTCACTAAGGATCAAGTGATAAGCCAACTCGCTGGCCAAGTGCATAAAGAATAAGGGTGACGCCAATATGTTGAATTTTCTTCCCGGTCCCTTGCTGTTTATTCTCAGCTTGAGCCTATTGATCATTAATACCGCCCTTTGGGGCTCGCTGGTTTGCCTCGGCGGATTAGTGAAAATACTGATGCCAGTGCAAGGGGCCCGTAATGCGGTCACAGCACTAATGAACCGCTTTATGTGGGCGTGGGCAAGCTGTAATGGCGGCATCTTATTTTTGATCGCTAAAATCGAATGGGATGTTCAAGGGCTTGATGGACTTGACAAAAATGGCTGGTACTTACTGATCAGCAACCATCTGAGTGGTTTTGATATCGCGGCGCAAACTTACTTATTGCGCAACCATATCCCTATGCTGAAGTTTTTTCTCAAGAAAGAACTGATCTATGTGCCCATTATGGGCCTAGGTTGCTGGGCGCTGGATATGCCATTTATGGACAGAACCAGCCCAGCAAAACTCAAAAAGAACCCTAAGCTTAGGGGGAAGGACTTAGCCACGACTCGCAGTGCCTGTGAAAAATTTAAGAATATGCCTACCTCAATTATCAACTATGTTGAGGGCAGCCGTTTTACCGAGGATAAGCGCCAGCGTCAGGATTCACCCTATCAATATTTATTACGTCCCAAGGCCGGAGGCATCGCCTTTACCCTGTCAGCCATGGGCGAACAATTTACTAACCTGCTGGATATGACAATTGTCTACCCAGATGCGCCTCAAGATATTCTGTTTGGCGTGATGAATGGTAAAGTGAATAAAATCATAGTTCGAGTGCGCGCTCTCCCCGTTCCTCAGGTCGATGCTAACCGTTATTTTTCCGAGTCCGAATACCGTGTCGAATTCCAGCGCTGGTTAAATCAGCTTTGGGCTGAAAAAGATCAACAGATCCATTGCCTGCTCCATAGCCCGCAAACACAAAGCGATAACGCCACCAGCACTAATCACACAGCTCACTAAGCTACTATCATTTAAGTGGCTTTCATTTAGGTTCCCTCATCAAAATATACCCAACCATGCCCTAGGGGCTGTTGGGTCACCGGGGCTGCTTGAATATAGCCCCATGCCACTCACTAATAGAATTCCCCCCACTACGCCATTTTTGGGCTTTGCTCTGCCCCAGTCCCTCTTTTTCACAACGATTAAAACCAGAAATTGTTGACAATATTTCATTTAAAACTTTAGATCAAAAAATTAATAAAATTACAAATTAACAATAAAACCATATTAATCAAAAATTTAATTAAAGTACCCCTATAATGTGGACATATACAAATTAATCACATTGTTGACAACATTCCGATAGAGGGCTATTTTTTATCCATTGTCGACAATCCTCTGAATAGTGATGCGCTATGTTAAAGCAAGACGCGAGGTTCCCAATTGATGACACCCCAAGCCAAACGGCCGACAAGGTGAAATCTGTTACTCCCGAAAAAACCTCGACCACATTAGCCGATCAGATTTTGGTGCAGATCCAAACCAGCATCATCAAAGGCGAGTTGCCAGCGGGCAGCAAGATTAACGAACAAGCACTGGCCGAAAAATACGGCATCAGCCGCGGCCCAACCCGCGAAGCCCTGCAAACCTTAGAAAGACAACGCTTAGTCGTGCGCGCCCCCCATATTGGTGCCCGCGTTGCCCAACTGACAGTGAGCGAACTTAACGATTTATATCAACTGCGTAGCGTACTCGAAGGCATGGCCTGCGAACTGGCCGCCAGCCGTATCACCCCAGAGCAACTCGCTAAGTTAGAAGATCTGCTCGCGGCTCAAGAGGCGGCGCTGATTAAGGGGGATACCTATTTCCAAGAGGAAGGTGATGTCGATTTCCACTACCAAATCATTCAAGCCAGTGGCAATAAACATCTGCAGGAAACCTTAATCGGCGGCCTGTATCACCTACTGCGGATGTACCGTTACCAGTGCACCAATCAGAATCGCCCCGTTAAAGCCATTGCCGAACACAGACGCATAGTGGAAGCCATAGCCCAGCGCGATGGTGAATTAGCGGGACTCCTCATGCGCCGCCATATAGAACAAGGCCGCAAAAATACCGAATTACGTTTGATTGAATTGCAAGCCAATGCCGCCGCTAAAGACACCTTAGCCAACTAACGCTAAGTACATGCGGCCCAATATGCCTACAGGAAAGATAAGGACAAAGACCATGACCCAAAGTGCAGGATTACGTTTTCGCCAAGCCCTCGCCAACGCCAAACCGTTGCAAATCCTTGGCACCACCAATGCTTACTTTGCCTTAATGGCAGAGCAAACCGGCTTTCAAGCCCTTTACCTCTCTGGAGCCGGTGTCGCTAACGCCTCCTACGGCTTGCCCGACTTAGGCATGACGTCGATGAACGATGTGCTGATCGATGCGGGCCGCATCACCTCGGCAACCCAATTGCCTCTGTTGGTCGATATCGACACTGGTTGGGGCGGCGCATTCAATATCGCCCGCACCATCAAAGAATTCGAAAAAATCGGCGTCGCTGCCGTGCATATGGAAGACCAAGTGTCACAAAAACGCTGTGGCCATAGACCCAATAAAGCCGTAGTCAGCACCGAAGAAATGGTCGATCGCATTAAAGCCGCCGTCGATGCCCGCACCGATCCTAACTTTGTGATCATGGCGCGTACCGATGCGGTCGCCGTTGAGGGCTTAGAAGCAGGAATCGAGCGCGCCAAAGCCTATATTGCCGCCGGTGCCGATATGATTTTCGCCGAAGCCTTAACCGAGCTGGACCAATATCGCCACTTCAAGGCCCAGGTTAACGCCCCGATTTTGGCGAACATGACCGAATTTGGCCAAACCCAGCTATTCAATAAAGAAGAACTCGCCGAAGCGGGCGCCGATATGGTGCTGTATCCCCTCGGCACTTTCCGTGCGGCCAACCAAGCGGCATTGAAGGTGATGCAAGCGCTGATGAATGACGGTCATCAACGCAATGTATTAGACACTATGCAGAGCCGCACGGATCTGTATAAGTATTTGGGCTACCACGCCTTTGAAGACAAGTTAGATCAACTGTTTAACCAAGATAAATAACCGACAAGCTGCAACCCTACACTCAGTTGAACCCAACAGGCACTCAACCGTTCAGGCCTTATGCCTTGCAGCATTAACCCATAAAAGCCAGTAGCCTAATAAGGTCTGGCAATACTAAACAGAGTTAACGGAAGGGAAGAATTATGTCAGAAGCTAAAAAGTTAAGTGGCGCAGGATTACGTGGTCAGAGCGCTGGGGAAACCTCATTAAGTACAGTGGGCGTTTCAGGCAGTGGTCTCACATACCGCGGTTATGATGTGAAGGATCTAGGCGAAAACGCCACCTTCGAAGAGGTTGCCTACCTTATTCTTTACGGTGAACTGCCAACCCAGGCCCAATTAGACGCCTACAAAACCAAACTCAAAAGTCTGCGCGGCCTGCCACAGGCATTAAAAGAAGTGTTAGAACGTATTCCCGCCGACACTCACCCAATGGATGTGATGCGCACTGGCTGTTCAATGTTGGGTAACTTAGAAGCCGAGCATAACTTTAGCGAACAGAGTGAAATTGCCGACCGTTTACTGGCCGCCTTCCCATCGATCATCTGTTACTGGTATCGCTTTAGCCATGATGGCGTGCGTATCGACACCGAAACCCAAGACGAGCAAATTGGCGCCCACTTCCTCCACCTATTACACGGTAAAGCGCCGTCGGCACTGCATGCTAAAGTGATGGATGTATCCCTCATTCTTTATGCAGAACATGAGTTTAACGCATCAACCTTTACCGCCCGTGTATGCGCTTCAACCCTGTCAGATATGCATTCCTGCGTGACAGGTGCTATCGGTTCACTGCGCGGCCCACTCCATGGCGGCGCAAACGAAGCGGCGATGGAACTTATCCAAGATATGAAAGATGAAGCCGATGCTCGCGATATTCTGATGGGTAAGTTAGAGCGTAAAGACAAGATCATGGGCTTTGGCCACGCGATTTACCGCGAATCGGACCCACGTAACGCCATTATCAAAGAATGGTCTGAAAAGCTGGCCGCCGATTATGGCGATGATCGCCTCTATCGCGTATCGGTTGCCTGTGAAGCCCTGATGTGGGAACAGAAAAAACTCTTCTGTAATGCTGACTTCTTCCACGCCAGCGCTTATCACTTTATGGGCATTCCGACTAAATTGTTTACCCCAATCTTCGTGTGTTCACGGGTAACGGGTTGGGCGGCGCATGTGATGGAGCAACGCTCTAACAACCGCATCATTCGCCCAAGTGCCGATTATGTGGGCGTCGCACCCCGTAAAGTGGTGCCGATTGCTAACCGTTAATGTTTAAAAACATGAACTGGCGCTAAGGCGTCAGTTTCTCTTTAAGATCTCCAATAGATCATGTGATGAGCACCGATGTTATGAGCACTATCATAAATACCCAGTACCGCAAGCCCTTACCAGGCACTGCACTCGACTATTTCGATACCCGTGAGGCCGTTGAAGCCATTGCTCCCGGCAGCTACACCAAACTCCCCTACACCTCGCGCGTTTTAGCAGAGAACTTAGTCCGCCGCTGCGATCCGGCGGACTTAACCGCCTCGCTAAAACAAATTATTGAATCTAAACAAGAGTTGGATTTCCCTTGGTTTCCTGCCCGCGTGGTGTGCCACGATATTTTAGGCCAAACAGCCCTCGTTGACCTTGCGGGTCTGCGCGATGCCATTGCCGCTAAGGGTGGCGATCCGGCCAAAGTAAACCCTGTAGTGCCAACCCAACTGATTGTGGATCATTCCCTCGCAGTGGAATACGGCGGCTACGATAAAGATGCCTTTGCCAAAAACCGCGCCATCGAAGACAGACGCAACGAAGACAGATTCCACTTTATCAATTGGACGCAAAAGGCCTTTAAAAACATTGATGTTATCCCGCAAGGGAACGGCATCATGCATCAAATTAACCTAGAGCGTATGTCGCCCGTGGTCCATGCCCGTGACGGCGTTGCTTTCCCGGATACCTTAGTCGGCACCGACAGCCATACGCCACACGTAGATGCACTCGGCGTGATCGCCATTGGCGTTGGCGGCTTAGAAGCCGAAAGCGTGATGCTGGGGCGCGCATCCTATATGCGTCTACCGGATATTATCGGGGTTGAGTTAACGGGCAGACCGCAACCAGGTATTACCGCTACCGATATAGTATTAGCGCTCACCGAATTTTTACGCGCACAAAAAGTCGTTTCCTCTTATTTAGAGTTCTTCGGTGAAGGCGCAGCGGCGCTGACACTGGGCGATCGCGCCACAATTTCGAACATGACACCTGAATTTGGCGCCACCGCCGCCATGTTCTATATCGATCAACAAACGCTGGATTATTTAACCTTAACGGGCCGCGAAGCCGAACAAGTTAAACTGGTTGAAACCTATGCCAAAACCGCAGGTTTGTGGGCCGACAGCTTGACCGAAGTGCACTATCCGCGCGTACTGCATTTTGATTTATCCTCGGTGGTGCGCACCATTGCGGGCCCGTCAAACCCACATGCACGGGTGCCCACATCTGAACTCGCGGCACGTGGTATTAGTGGCGTAGTCGAAAACGAGCCCGGTTTAATGCCTGATGGTGCTGTGATCATCGCCGCGATTACCAGCTGTACTAATACGAGTAACCCTCGCAACGTGATTGCCGCGGGTCTGATTGCTCGCAACGCCAACGCTAAAGGCTTGAGCCGCAAACCTTGGGTCAAAACCTCACTCGCCCCCGGCTCTAAAGCGGTGCAACTCTATTTAGAAGAAGCCAATTTGCTACCCGAGCTTGAGCAACTCGGCTTTGGGATCGTCGGCTTTGCCTGTACAACCTGTAACGGCATGAGCGGCGCGCTGGATCCTGTGATCCAGCAGGAAGTGATCGACCGCGATTTATACGCCACCGCCGTGTTATCCGGTAACCGTAACTTCGATGGCCGTATTCACCCCTATGCAAAGCAAGCGTTCCTAGCATCGCCGCCATTGGTGGTCGCCTACGCGATTGCGGGCACTATACGTTTCGATATCGAAAAGGATGTACTGGGCTTAGATAAAGACGGTAACCCCATCAAACTTATCGATATTTGGCCATCGGATGCAGAAATCGATGCTGTGATTGCCAAAAGCGTTAAGCCCGAGCAGTTCCGCAAAGTGTACGAACCCATGTTCGATTTAGTCGTCGATTACGGCCAAAAAATCAGCCCACTATACGATTGGCGCCCGCAATCCACTTATATTCGCCGCCCTCCATATTGGGAAGGCGCCTTAGCGGGCGAACGTACTCTCAAGGGCATGCGACCGCTGGCAGTATTGGGTGACAACATCACCACAGACCATTTATCGCCATCCAACGCCATTATGATGGACAGCGCCGCGGGCGAATATCTGCACAAAATGGGCTTGCCGGAGGAGGACTTTAACTCCTACGCCACCCACAGGGGCGATCACTTAACTGCCCAGCGCGCAACCTTTGCTAACCCTAAGCTTAAAAACGAAATGGCGATTGTCGATGGTAAGGTGAAACAAGGCTCACTTGCCCGTATCGAACCCGAAGGTCAAGTCACCCGCATGTGGGAAGCGATTGAAACCTATATGGATCGCAAGCAGCCGCTGATCATTATCGCGGGCGCCGACTATGGCCAAGGCTCATCACGCGACTGGGCTGCCAAAGGCGTGCGTTTAGCGGGGGTTGAGGCCATTGTCGCCGAAGGCTTCGAGCGCATTCATCGCACTAACTTAGTGGGTATGGGCGTGTTACCGCTGGAGTTTAAGGCGGGTGAAAACCGCGCTACCTATGGCATAGATGGCACGGAAGTGTTCGATGTACTCGGCACGCCATCACCAAGAGCGGACTTAACTGTGGTTATCACCCGTAAAAACGGTGAGCGCGTCGAAGTGCCAGTCACCTGTCGCCTCGATACCGCAGAAGAAGTGTCGATCTATGAGGCTGGCGGCGTATTGCAACGCTTCGCGCAGGACTTTCTTGAATCGAACCTTGCTTGAACCGAACCTGAACTAACCGCTGACTAACTCAAGGTCACTCGATATCAATAGGCAAGCTTCCCCATAGGGAAACCAGCCTTTGATATCGAGCATGATCTATGCACATAACCGCTATTCCCTTTGGAGCCAATAGCATGAGCGATAAAGTGTATCCCCCACAAATTAAAGTCGCCGCAACCTATATGCGCGGCGGCACCAGTAAGGGCGTGTTCTTCCGTCTGCAAGACTTACCCGAAGCCGCCCAAGTCCCCGGCCCCGCCCGCGATGCGTTATTACTGCGCGTGATAGGCAGCCCTGACGCTTACGGCAAACAGATCGATGGTATGGGCGGCGCCACATCGAGCACCAGCAAGACAGTGATCCTCTCTAAGAGCACCCGCTCGAATCACGATGTCGACTACCTGTTTGGCCAAGTCGCGATCGACAAACCCTTCGTCGATTGGAGTGGCAACTGTGGCAATTTAACCGCCGCCGTAGGCGCTTTCGCCATCAGCAATGGTTTAATTGATGCGGCACGTATTCCACAAAATGGCATTTGTACCGTGCGAATTTGGCAGGCCAACATAGGCAAAACCATTATCGCCCATGTGCCCATCACTAATGGTGAAGTGCAGGAAACCGGTGATTTTGAGCTCGATGGTGTGACCTTTCCCGCCGCCGAAGTGCAAATCGAATTTATGAACCCGGCTGCTGATGGTGATAATAGTGGTGAAGGAGGCAGCATGTTCCCTACGGGTAATGTTGTCGATGTGCTAGAAGTGCCGGGTATTGGCAGCTTTAACGCCACTATGATCAACGCAGGCATTCCTACCATTTTTATTAATGCAGAGGACTTAGGCTACACAGGCACTGAGTTACAGGATGCGATCAACGGCGACAACGCCGCACTGGCTAAATTTGAGACGATTCGTGCCTATGGCGCAATGCGTATGGGCTTGATTTCACATATAGATGAAGCCGCATCACGCCAGCACACGCCTAAAATTGCCATTGTCGCTAAACCACAGACCTATGTGTCCTCTAGCGGTAAAACCGTCAATGCAGATGAAATTGACCTACTGGTACGCGCCCTGTCTATGGGCAAACTACACCACGCTATGATGGGCACGGCTGCCGTTGCGATTGGTACGGCGGCGGCAATTCCCGGCACCCTTGTCAATCTCGCCGCAGGTGGTGGTCAAAAAAGCGCAGTGCGTTTCGGCCATCCCTCAGGCACATTACGGGTTGGCGCAGAGGCGTCACTCGTTGATGATGAATGGACAGTGGTTAAAGCCATTATGAGCCGCAGTGCCCGGGTACTTATGGAAGGCTTAGTGCGAGTACCGAGCGAGTGTTTATAGTCGTTTATCAGGATCTGGATCTCGGTAATATCAATAACTGAGCCACAGCCCCTATCGCCTTAAATAGTTCAACCAAAGACCTTGCTTCCCCCCTTCCGGCAAGGTCTTTTTTTATGTATATACCTTCCACAAAAGAACGACTAATTGTATGTTGGCGTACTGTAAAAAATGCTAAGCTTCCTAGGCCGCATAAAAATAATAAATATGCTAATACCCTGTGAATACGCCAATGTTGGGCTGATCTACCTTTGTTTTTACTGAATGAGTGTATTTGCTCGGTTATACGCTATCCCCCAATAAAACCAAGGTGAATGACACCCGTACTAGGGGATAAAAGGGTTATTTGATAGGGGTAAATTTGAGTCTACCAATCCATCGACTAGTGCTAATCGCTCTTTGCGTCCTGAGTGTATGTAGTTTTTCACTCAAAGGGCTAGCCATACCTTTAAGTGCAGCTAATACTCAACTTAAGTTTGAACATTTCAGCAGCGAGAACGGACTCAATCAAAACACTATCACCAGTCTATTTATGGACAGTGCTGGCATGCTTTGGATTGGCACGCAAGATGGCCTGCATAGCTACAATGGCCATCACTTTAACCTGTTTATCCACACCCCTAACGATCCTACTAGCCTTTCTGAAACTTATATTTCAGATATCATCCAAGATGCCGATGGCTACATTTGGGTGGGCACCTTTAGCCAAGGGATAAATCGACTCGATCTCAAGACGGGCTCCTTTGAGCGTTTCGGGCAAGAGCAAGGGTTAACCGATCTGAGGGTGACTAAACTCAATATCGTTGGCAATACTCTCTGGATCGGCACTCAGGGGGGGCTATTTTCCCTATCAACCAAAACGCAGCGGATCAGTAAAGTCAACTTAGGGAACAATGCCGAACCCTATATCACTAGCCTTGCCAATGTTGAAAACACCTATTTGCTCGCGGGTTCGAAAAATAGCGGCACCTTTGCGGTCAGCAGCAACACTATTACCCGCCTCAATGTGCCGCAAAACTTGACCGCCCACCAGATTAAAGCCAATTCGACACGCTCTATTACTTTGGCGCTTGGTAATCAACTGTGGCACTACGATCTCATCAGTCAACAGGGTGAAGTGCTATGGCAAACCGAAAAGAACATTGCTTATATTAAAGATTTTATTCAAACACCCCTTGGTCGCTTTTGGGCTGTCGGCCCCGAGGCGGGCCTCATCCAATTGGATAGAAAAGGAGGACAGCTAACGGCAACCTACCATAAATACGATACCAAACGCGCAGACAGTATCAGTGAAAACAATATCTTAAGTATGTTACAGGATCCCTTTGGTAATCTATGGCTAGGTGCCAACTACTCAGGGCTAAATAAGATCAACACTCGCCGCCAGTATTTTCAGCATCTCTTTGAATATACAACTGAACTACCTCAGCAAAGTAATAACATACGTTCCCTATTTCGCAGCCAGGATGGTGCTCTCTGGATAGGCACAGAAGGTGCGGGCCTTAAGCGGCTCCCCGCCGATAGCGACAAGTACGAGTATTATTCGTCTCACTTTGCTAAGGCGCTCGGGGTCGAGCTGCGTAATCTAAATTTAATACTGCGCGATATTGCCCAGGATAAGCAGGGGAGCATCTGGTTTGCCAGCAACTATGGTTTAGGACGACTCACCACTAATGGTAAGTTCACCCTACATAACGTCAGCGATAGTCAAGACCAGACCTCAGAGGCAAACTATATTCGCAGCCTAGAAATAGACAGCCAAGATAGGCTTTGGGTGGCCACTTCCCATGCCCTCTATCGCAAAGCCACAGATAAAGATGAGTTTATCTCTGTGCCGCTCACCGATATTGAAGGCTTTTATCCCGCACAAAATCTGTTATTTACCCTCAAAGCAGACAAAAATATCCTGTGGATAGGGTCACTCAATGGGTTGGTTAAGCTCGATATGCAAACGGGATTCGGCCAAGTATTTACCCACCAACCCGAAGACAAAAACAGCATTATCAATAACCGCATACGGGACATTTTAGTCACAGCCAATGGGGATACTTGGTTTGCAACCCATGGCGGGATAAGCAAACTCTCCTCTAATGCACCCCATGTGGAGTTTAGCCACTACAGCCGCGAGCAGGGCCTACCCAGCGATACTATCTACGCCCTACTCGAAGATGAAAAACATGATATTTGGTTTAGCAGTAACGCAGGCATAGGCAAGCTGAATCCCGTCACCAACAAGGTCATCAATTTCAATGAGCAAGAAGGTCTACAGGCGCTGGAGTTTAATGGTGGCGTAAAACTCAAGGACAGTGATGGTGACCTCTGGTTTGGCGGCATTCACGGCATAAACCGCTTTAATCCCAATACCATCCCCAATCAACGCAGTGAGGCCAAAGTGGCGTTAACCGCCTATAAGATCGCAGGCAAAAAACACACTATCTTAGATCTAAGCCGTCCCCCACAAATAGTGATGCACTACGATGATCAGCTAGTGAGTTTTGAGGTGACATCATTGGACTTCAGTTATACGGGCAAAAACCGGTTTAGCTATTTCCTCGAAGGTTTTGATAATCAATGGCACGATTTACCTTCGGGCAATGAAATCACCTTTACCAATATCACCCCCGGGAAATACGTGCTACATGTGCGTCATTCACTGCAATACAACGGTGAAGGCGATTATGCGCTGCTCGTCGATCTCAGAGTGCAGTCCCCTTTCTATCGCACTCAACTTGCCTACGCTTTTTACGGTCTCATCGCCATTATTCTATTGGCGTGGAGCATTGCGAAACGCAAACGAAAACGCCAACAGCAGCGGGAATTTGAAACCAGTATCCGCGCCTCAGAGGAACGCCTCAAACTCGCCCTATGGGCATCTGGGGATGGAATGTGGGACTGGAATATTAAAGAAAACCGAGTCTACCGAACCAATATGGATAGCGCTATTCCCCAGTGGAGCGGCCATCATCTGCTACATGAAAACATCCATCCCGAAGATAGAGATAAATTTAAACATGAATTAGCCGAGCACCTGCAAGGCCGTACGCCCTTTTTTGAGGTCGAATATCGCATTGAACACTCACCTGGCAATTGGGTTTGGATCTTAGAGCGCGGCAAAGTTGTAGAGAGTGACGACAATCATCAAGCCATACGCATGACGGGTACTAGCCGCAATATCACCTCCCGTAAACTGATTGAAAATGAGCTAATACTCTCCTCTCAAGTGCTCAACAGCATGAACGAGGCCGTGGTCGTGGCCAGCTTAGATTATCGGATCCGCTCGGTGAATCCGGCGTTTTGTGCCATTACGGGTTATACCGAGCGCCAAATTTGCGATAAATATCTAGTGCAACTAGCCTATAGCAGGCAACAAAGGGGCCTATTTAACAACATAGAGCAACAGCTATTACGCCATAAACATTGGGCCGGTGAAATTTGGATCCGCAATAGAGGGCGCAAGGCACTGTTAGTCTGGCTTGAGATCAACCAAGTCATCGATATCAAAGGTGAAACCAGCCATTTTGTGGCGGTTTTTACCGATATTACCGAGCGTAAAAAAGCCGAAGAAGATCTGCGTTTCCTCGCCAGCTTCGATACTTTAACTGGCCTGCCGAATCGAACTCTTTTCCAGGATCGGCTCAACCATGCCATTACTCAGGCCCATAGATCGAATAACATCGTTGCCCTGCTGTTCTTAGATCTGGACCGATTCAAACATATCAATGACTCCATGGGTCACCATATAGGCGATCTGCTGCTCAAAGCGGTTGCTGGACGGTTACAAAACGCGGTGCGAGAGGGTGATACGGTTGCACGCCTAGGCGGCGATGAATTTACCATTATTTTAGAAGGTGTTGCCAAAACTAAGGCGGCAACCCTGATCTCGGAGAAAGTACTACGGGCCTTCCAAGTCCCCTTTTTATTAGATGATAAATCCCTGGCCATCTCAACGTCGATAGGGATTAGCCTCTATCCCAACGATGCGGACAATGCGGACTCATTAATTAAGTTTGCCGACACCGCCATGTATCATGCCAAATCCTTAGGTAGAAATAATTTTCAATTTTATACCCATGAACTCAACGAGATAGCCACCCGCCACGTACAGCTCGAAGCGGGGTTAAAACAGGCCATAGCACGCAATGAGCTGAGCCTAGTTTATCAACCTAAGTTCTCCCTGCGCGATGGTTCACTCACGGGCGTAGAAGCCTTGCTCCGCTGGCACCATGCAGAGCTCGGCCCTATTTCTCCGGTAGAATTTATTCCGCTGGCAGAGGAAACGGGCATTATTAATCACATTGGTCTCTGGGTGATTAACCACGCCTGCCAACAATTAGCCCAATGGAATGAATTGGGCTTTAAAGACTTCAGCATGGCCATTAACCTATCGGCCCGCCAACTCAAAGCGGATATTATTTCGACGATTGAAGTGGCACTCGCGGTGTCGGGACTGCCGGCGACATCACTCGAACTCGAACTGACAGAGTCGATGATCATGGGTAACCCGCAGGAATCTGTGACTATTTTAGCTAAGCTAAAAGCCCTAGGATTAACCATTGCCGTAGACGATTTTGGCACGGGTTATTCGAGTCTGAGTTACCTTAAACGCTTCCCCATCGATACCCTAAAGATTGATAGGGAGTTTGTCCGTGATATCACTAACGACCCAGATGACGCGGCCATTACCAGTGCCATTATCGCCCTGGCACACAGTCTCGAACTCAATGTGGTAGCAGAAGGGGTCGAAACCCAAGAGCAGCTCAACTTCTTAGCCCAACAGGGTTGCGATCAGGTTCAAGGATTCTTACTCAGTAAACCCCTTAGCGCGAAAGATTGCCTCGTACTGCTTAGCAATCAATCTAAGCCATTGTCGCAGCCGTCCTAAAGGACAAAACGTGGACATAAAAAAGGCTCCCTTGGGAGCCTTGTTGTTGCATTTTTTATGGCTTAAGGCGCGATACGCTCGACACGCTTCACCCAGCCTTCAGGGCCTTTAATATGGCCCTTTTGGATCTCGGTATACAGCTTGTAAATGCGCTGAATATGCTCACCCACTTCGCCGTTGCCCACAGTCACAACACGACCATCTTCAAAAATATAGGAACCCACAGCCGATACCACGGCCGCAGTCCCAAAGCCCCCCGCCTCGATAATTTCGCCGGACTCGATATCGGCAATAAATTTATCCAGCATCACGGTTTCTTGGCGAATTTCGCAGCCGAGCAATTCACCCAACTCCATAATGGATTGCGAGGTAATGGATTTTAAGATGGTATCGGTGAAGGTGGGGATAATCACAGTGCCGTCTTTCAGAATATGGAAGTGGTTCATCGCCCCCGCTTCTTCAATCTGTTGATTGGTCGAGTCAAGATACAACACTTGGGATGCACCAAACTGCGCTGCCGCTTTACCCGCACGCAATGAGGCCGCATAGTTACCCGCCGCCTTAGATGCGCCCGTTCCACCCGATACCGCGCGGTGATAGGTCTTACTGATCAACAAACGTATGCCTTTGTTCACGCCGGCGGCATAGTAAGCACCGCTAGGGCTCAAGACTACGCAGAAGGTGTAGCGTGAACTTGGGCTAACAGAGAGTCTATCTTCGGTCGCAAAAATAAAGGGACGAATGTATAAACAGGCGCCTTCTTGCATCGGGAACCAGAGACGATCCACATCGATCAAGGCATTGATCGCATCGATTTGCATCTGCTCATCGATATTCGGAATACAGACGATATCGGCGGAGCGATTCATCCGCTCGGCGTTTTTATTGATACGGAAAGTATAAATCTCGCCATCTTCATGCATAAAGGCCTTCGCGCCTTCGAAGATTGACTGACCATAGTGTAATGCCATTGCACCCGGCGCCATTTCAAATGGACCATAGGGAACAATTCGCGGATCACGCCATTCACCATCGCGGTAATCCATTAAAAACATATGATCGGTTCTGAGGCTACCGAAGCCCACATTCCCCTCGGGCTTGAATTGCTCAGTACGGCGCTCGGACGCAGGTTTTAAATTATATTTTATTTCCATCGCATACCACCTTGATTACTGAACAAGCAGACTAGGGAGCGATAGGAATAAAGTCAAGGGGGCTAAAGCCAATGACAAGTATTTTTGCCACAATAGGGGCGAGCTTCAGTCAGATGAGATAAGCCAATGTCAGACTATAAGATGATCCCCTGTGAGCACTACGATTACCTCGAACTCGCCTGCCTGCGCGGCTATCAACTTAAGATGGAGTTGATTGATGGCACGCAATGCCAGGGCCAAGCCATCACCACGCAGACAAGGGCAGACAAAACTGAGTGGCTTATCATCCAAGAGCAACAAACGAGACAATCCGTTAGGCTCGACCAGATAGCCGCCATCACGCCCCTTGAGCCTAATGCTGAATTTGGCAGGGTATTGATTGCGACTAAACAACTTTAACTAAGAGGATGACATGGCAAAAATGATTTTAGCGGTTGATATTGGTCATTGGACTGGTGGGCATAACGGTCAATATCCCCATCTCATTGAGTTTACTATGGCGCACCTAAATAGACCCTTTCATGTCAGCGAAGGTTGGGGACATGGTTTAGGTGGCGCGGCTTACTCACTCGCACAATTTGTCGAAACGCCTTATTACCTCAAACTCAAAACCGAGGCTCCTTGGGCGTTTGCCATTATCGAACAGAATTTAGCGCAACAGAATATTGATGCGATAGCCGCGGCATTCTCAATGCAATACGTGGATCATCCCCCCCTTGTCCCTGCACATTTAATGGAATACTTATCGCGCTAAAAATATGCAGGCTTAGATAGCTTAGTTAAAGAGTGTGTTAGGAGGATAAAAATCCACCGAGTTATGACACTCGGTGACAGGATGTTAAATAGGGATCGAAACAGGGTTATAAACCGAGTGGCAGAGTCGCTTCGCGCTTACAGCGCAACAGCCGCAATCACAGAAACTTCGACCAAATATTCCGGCTCAGCAATCGCTGCCTGCACACAAGCGCGGGCTGGCGCATGGCCCTTAGGCACCCAAGCATCCCATACCGCATTCATCGCATCGTAATCACCCATGTCTTTCAGATAGAGCGTCGCTGACAATAAATGCTCACGGGAACTCCCCGCCTGTATGAGCAAGCTATCGACTTCCTCTAACATGGTCGTGGTTTGCTCGGTGATATTTTGATATTTGTCCTTTGCCACTTGGCCACACAAATACACAGTACCTTGATGAATCACTATGCTACTCATGCGGGTGCCAACGTCTAAACGGGTAATGCTCATATTGATGTTCTCTTAAATCAGTACACTTGAAAAAGGCTTCGGCTCAAATCGAATCGGCCATTTTAGCGATAAACGAACCTTATGTCTGCGACGATAACTTAGGCCAAGGCGAATAGAAGCGCGCCATCAAGGCAAATAAACCGAGACCACAACCCACCACGGCCAACCAGACTAAAGGTAGCGCCACACCTAAATTCACCAATTGAAATCCAATCAGGGCCGAACACGCCGCCATCAGGGCAAAAGGCAACTGAGTCACCACATGGTCATGGGGTAAACAACCGGAACTGGTTGCACTCAGCACACTGGTATCCGAAATGGGCGAGCAATGATCGCCAAATACCGAGCCCGCCATCACGGCGCCCAATACGGGCAGCAACAAACTAACATCCATAGTGTGGGCAATCTCGCCACCAATCGGGATCATAATCGCAAAAGTGCCCCAACTCGAGCCAGTGGCAAATGCCATAAGGGCACAGAGTAAAAACATTCCCGCCACCAGCAATTGCGCCGACAGATACAGTTTGGCCCACGAGGCCAGTAAAGTTGCCACCCCTAAGTCTTGGATCACTGCACCTATCATCCAAGTGCAAAGCAGAATGGCGATGGCAAAGGTGATCATACGCACACCATGGCTAAGATCTCCAAATAGCGCAGGCATTCGTCGCCCCGAGAAACTTAACATCGCAAGGGTGACCAGTGTCGCCAGCAGACAAGCATTGCGCATAGACGCGCCAATATCGGCCTTAGCTAACCACTCTGCCAGATCCCACGCAGCCACCTGCTGTGCCCCTGACCACAGGGTTAACCCCACCGAAGCCCCAAGCAGAGTTAACATTGGCACAGCCAATAACCAAGGATTGCCCCTTGTATCTGCCTCGGTGACAGTCGTCGCCGAAAGCTCTTGCATCCGAGGAGGATTCTTGTCCATCTTCAAGGGGCGAAATCCCAACCCAAACCAAGCAACCAGCAGGGATAATCCTAAGGTGGATATAGCGTAAAAGTTGAGTGCGGCGACCTCAATAAAGGCCTGCAGCGGTGAGATAGGTAGAAAGCTTATCCCCGCGAGTAAAGCCATCACATAGGGACCCCAACTCGAAAAGGGTAATAAAGCACAGAGGGGTGAAGCATTCGAATCGACCAGATAGGCGAGCTGCTCATTGCGAATGCCATAACGCTGACTCAAGGGCTGACAAACATGACCCACGGCCAAACAGCTAAAAATGCCATCGATAAACACCAACCAACCGAGAAAAACGATCCCAAGGCGCGCCTGACGCTCGGTGCGTACCCTGTGATATAGCCAATCACCAAACTGCCCGACGGCACCACCCCGAGCCAATAACTGTGTCATGCTGCCGAGCAATAACATGGCGAGCAGAACATTAAGATGCCACCACTGCCAAGCGCCTTGGCTATAAAACTGTTTGAGCCCAATCTTGGCTAAGTAGCCGCCGGTTTGCATAATGTCGAAATGACTAATGATCAAGGCGCCGGAGATAATACCAACCCCGAGCGCAATCAAGGTTCGACGTAGCCACAGAGCCAAAATGAGGGTGAGCAACAGGGGAAGCATGGCGAGCAGGCTGGGTGACATAAGCCATTCCGATAATAAATAAAACCAAGAATACTAACGAGTTAATAACAAATGCAAAAAAACTTGAATTAGAACTCAGTTATCGGACGATTTTTCGCCAAACGGTAATAATCACTATTCCTTATGCTCTTGGCACTGCTAGAATCACAGTCCCATCCAGAAACCATAGGACTCTCCAGATGAGCCTTGAATTACTGTCCAAACTGGAAACCAAAATCCAGGCTGCACTCGAAACCATCGAGCTTCTAAAAATGGAGCTTGAAGAAGAGAAGCAAAAAGCTTCAACCTTGAGTGAGCATAATCAACAACTGAACGAGCAAAACCAACAACTGCAACAAGAACTCGCGTCTTGGAACGAAAAAGTCACTGGACTTGTTGGCCTGCTCAACAGCGAAATCTAAGCTGTTTTGGTTTGATGGTTCTGCGCTTCAATCAATTCGTTCAGTTCTAAAATAGCCTGCTTCACTTTTGGCAGGCTTTTTCTTGGCAATAAAAAACGTCCTTTCTCAAATTCTAATCGTCCTAAATCTTTAACCCATATCACGCCAGTCAGGAAAATGCGCGCATGCTTAACAATAAGCTTAGGTGCGTAGACAGGGAAAACTCTCATATAACCCCCAACATGCATTCTTGTTATTTTAAATTACAGTTGTTTGACAAAACGTTTATCCATTGAGTTTCATCTCCCCCACTCTTTTTTTCGATCTCTCACACCAAAACACATTAATCATATGATTTAATTGGCTTATATTGTGATATCTTTAACTCACGACAAAAGCGCCATTATATTGACACTTGCCATTTTTTTGACGCGATGATACATTAGCTGCGTTACTCAGGGTAAAAATGAGCCCTATGGCTCAAGTCCGTACTTTCCGTTAATCGGAAGTACGGTTTTTTTTTGCCAAATTCTAGCTAATACCTACGAATACACCGAAATACTGGTTCAACGTATTTTGGACTATATGTGCTCGCCAATAAAAAAGGAGCACTAGGCTCCTTTTTTATTACTCTTATATTATCAATAAGTTAGATTGCAGACAAATGACAAAGTCACTGCAATCCTGTGATAATTACTTTCTCGCTAAGTAGTAAGCGATATCTAATAGCTCGTCGAAGGACTTAACTGCACCATTTTCAACACGGTATTTGCCATTAACAACCAGTGCGGGTACGCCTGTCAGTTTCGCGTTTTCAGTATCGCGCTTCATTTTCGCCATTTGGGCTTTTACCATAAATGAATCGGCCGCAGCATCGAAAGTTTTACCATCGACCCCATTTGCCACAAACAAGGCACGCACATCATCACGGTTAGTAAAGTGTTGTTTCTTATCATGGATGGCAGCAAATAATGCGGCGTCGATTTTTTCACCCACATTGAGTTGGTGAGCCACGGCAAAAGCACGTGACATTTCTACGCCCATTTCTTTACCGATAAAATCGACGTGTGTCTGACTAAATTCCACACCCGCTGGCTTCTCGGCTAAGATTTTTGGTACGACGTTTTTGGAAAAGCTGTAGCAATGTGGGCAATAGAAAGAGAAAAACTCGGTGATCTCTGGCTTAGCAGTGGCTGGGCCATCGTTGATCACTGTGTAATGTACACCTTCTTGGTATTCCACAGCCGATGCCGCCAGTGGTGCTAATAACAACGCAGCGGCCATGAGTAATACTTTTTTCATAAAAATTCCTTAAATCAATTGTATAAATGAGCTGGAGCCTAACATATTCTATTTTTCGAGTGTAACTCAAGCCTAAGAGTTCAATCTAATGTCACAGGATATCTCTTTAATAGGGTATTAGGCTCAATGGCGGCTCATCGAGGGCAAATAATTGCTCCTTAAAAGCCAAGATCTGTTGCTCCCAGTACTTGTCATCCCCAAACCAAGGGAAGTTCATCGGGAAAGCGGGATCCTGCCAACGTCTGCCAATCCAAGCGTTATAGTGCACCATACGCAACGCACGCAGCGGTTCAATCAAGGCCAGTTGCCGAGTATCAAACTCACAAAACTCTTCATAGGCCTCGAGTAAAATCTCAAGCTGCATAAGTTGTTGCGCTCGGTCGCCCGTGAGCATCATCCACAGATCTTGGATCGCTGGCCCCATGCGGGCATCATCCAAATCCACAAAACCTGGGCCATCGGGCGTCCATAAAATATTACCAGGGTGTAGATCCCCATGGAGTCGAATAGCCGCAAAACCTTGACGAGCCCAAATGGCATTCGCCTTAGCTAACACTTGTTCTACCACAGTAAAAAATGCCACCCGCAGATTTGTCGGTACAAGCTCAGATTGCTTTAACCACGCAAGCGGCTCAGCACCCAATATTTGCGGATTAAGCGGTTCACGTTCACTGAACGCTTCCTGCCCCGCGTACTGATGCATACGGCCGATAAAACGGCCCACTAATTCCAACTGCTCCAAATTATCGACTTCAAAGGCTCGCCCCCCGAGGGAAGGAAACAAGGTAAATCGAAAACCTTGGTAGAAGTGCAGGGTTTTACCGTCTAAAACAACGGGCACCGCCATGGGAATATCTTCAGCGGCCAAGGCAAGCGCATAGTCGTGCTCTTCTTGAATTTGAGCATCGCTCCAGCGATTAGGGCGATAAAACTTCACCACAAAGCGCAGTCCTTCATCGCTGCGAAATTGATAGACGCGGTTCTCGTAGCTGTTGAGTGCCAGTAGCCCTGTCTCGGGATAAATGCCAAGGCTCTCAATGGCATCTAAGATCAAATCCGGAGTCAGGGCCTGAAAATGAAACTCGGCCCCCCTGTCGTCTTGATTCTCGGGTAGCGAGTTGTTTTGGTTAACCACATTTTGACTCATATCGATTCACTTATAGGTAAGGTTTTAGCAAAGTGGCCAGGTATTCCAACACCTCGAAATCGGCTTCCCGCTCGGTCGAAAGCCAACAAATGTTGCCGTAAAACTCATAATTGAGCCATAAATGACTCCCTTCAAACTCCAATAACCATTGATGCCTATCGGCACCCCATTGACGCTCGCGCACATGGCAATCTAATGCCGCCACCAGTGGTTCGGCAAAATCGGTGAAACGATCGAAATCAATCTCGGCACTAATCGCTAGGCTTAATGCCGCTTTATCTAAATGAATAGCTTGTAATTTCATGCTGACTTTTCGCTCAACTGCTGCATGACATGATCAAACCTTGGCCCCAGTCCGGTGGACGCTTGGCCAAGTCTTCATGTTCGGTTTGTTCGGCAAAGGGCTGACTCAGCACCTTTTGCAACCTGTGCAGCGGTGCCAAATTCCCCTCTTCTACCGCGATAATGGCCTCTTGGGCCAAGTAATTACGCAAAATATACTTGGGGTTTACGCTATTACGCTCGGCTTGCCAAGCGTTAATATCTGCGACAGCTCCCAATCGCCGTTGATAAGCCTGATACCAAGCATCAAATTCACTGGTATCGATAAAATCATCCCGCAGTGAACTCCATTGGCTGGTGGGATCTATTTTGCCGAATCGACGCCATGTTTGAGTGTAGTCGAGCTGATTTTTCTCCATTAACACAGTGAATCGGCCAATAAGCTCTAAATCTTGTTTATCTTGCTCCGCCGTCTGTATTGCCAAGGTTGGCAGACCTAACTTTGCCCGCATCAAACGCAAATAAGGTTGAACTAAGGCATCTTGGTATTGATTGAGCACGGCGATCAGATCATCGGATGGGATCACGGGCGTGAGCGCCTGCGCTAAGCGTTGCAGGTTCCATAGGCCAATTCCGGGCTGCTGGCCAAAGGCGTAGCGACCTTCGGGATCCGAATGATTACAGATAAAATCTTCTTGAAAGGTATCGAGAAACGCGAAGGGGCCAAAATCGAAACTCTCCCCTAAAATCGACATATTGTCCGTGTTCATCACCCCATGGGCAAAACCTATTGCCTGCCAATGGGCAATCATTCTGGCGGTATCTTGTACCACCTGTAAAAACCACGCTTTATAACCCGATGGATCGCAACTCAAGTGCGGATAATGCTGAGTAATAGTGAAGTTGAGTAATTGGGTCAGCTTATCGGCGCGGCCACGTTCGCTATGGCAAAAAAATTCAAAGTGACCAAAGCGAATATGGCTACGGGCTAAGCGCACTGTAATGGCTGCGGTTTCTTGGCTCTCGCGCCACACGGGTAAGTCAGAGCCAATTACAGCCAAGGCTCGGGTCGTCGGCACATGTAAATGATGCAGAGCTTCAGAGACTAAAAACTCCCGCACCGCTGAGCGCATCACGGCACGGCCATCGCCATGGCGCGAGTACGGCGTTGGACCACCGCCCTTTAGCGCCACATCCCATGCTCCATTGGGCCCTATCGCTTCGCCGAGAATGATCGACCGCCCATCCCCTAAACGCGGTGTATAACCCCCAAATTGATGGCCGCTATACACTTGGGCATAATAAGTCGCGCCATCGAGGGCGGCATTACCAGAGAGCCCCAGCAATAACGCCTCGTTGGGCTGAGTTAAGCCAATTAATTGCGCGGCATCGTCACTCCAGGCAAGCCAATGGGGATGGCTTATCCCCTGAGGGTAAACTTGGGAATAGAACTCTGGCAGCTGATTAAAAAAATCCTGTTTGAACTTCATCTCTACCCGCCTATTGGCTCAAGCTCTTACACACCAGCACCGACTTATCATCGAGCCCACAGAGATGCCCACATTGATAAACACCCGCGCCCATATCATCCCCCTGCCTTAAACGCTGCATACCCTGGGCTTTGCGCTGGCATTGTTCCAAGGTGTCGTAATAGCCATGAATATCCTCAGTTTGCAGCTGTGCCGCAGGTAGGGCGCTCACATCGTTATAGTAGAACAAGGTCCATTCGGGGGTTTTAGTGCAAGCACCCAAAAATAGTAACCCTAGCGTAAGGAACAGTCTCGGCGTGGCAAAACTTAGTTTCATCGTGTTAACCCATAAAAAAAGCGAACCTTAGTTCGCCTTTTGCGCATTCAGTTAACAGGGATTCTACACTGCCTAGGCGAGGGAAATAACCGCTTTTCGCCTAAGGGTTTATCCCGCTAATACATTATGCAGTGGTAGCCTTTGCCTGCGCTTTCTCGATACGGCTTATGCGTCCCTCAAATCCAGTGACAGTGCCATCGCTAAGCCCAAGAGTTAAGGCTTCTCGGCAAAGTGCGATGGCAGCATCGAAGGCTTGGATATCGTTAAGCAGTGTGGCCAAGTGTAAAAAACCTGTGGTTTTCAGCTCAACGCCTTTACCTTGCTCAGCACCAGCATCGCGGAAAAGGAGGAGATAAGGCTGTGCAAGTTGCGCCCCATAGTTAAGATAGTCGGCGGATTTTCGCTGTTTATAACATTCAGCAATGATATTTTGCAGTGCGGTGTAACGCTCAAGTACAGAGGCAGCCTGTTGATATTCTTCGAATGCCCGCTGCAGCGTGATATTTCCCCAAGAGCCTGGAGTAGCAATATCCATTGGCGAAGTCGAGGCCGGAGTGACAGACTCTGGTATGGCAGATACTGGTATGACAGGCTCAGGCATTTCAGGCTCGGTTGCCGCGGCGGATGTCAGAGTCTCAGACTCAGCGGGGGCTTCACCTAGGATGATCACTGCGTCTTTATTGTGGGCCGCAGGCATATCGACATCGATAATATCCTCGGTAATTTCAGTATGATTTATCTGCTCTTGGGATTCACGGGGCAGCAGCTCGGCTTCCACTGTGGTGATGCTCACAGGCTCGGCTTGCTTAATAACTGACGGTTCCGGCTCATCATTAGCAACGACTTCTGCCGCTGAATCGACTGACGTCACATCGGCAACGGATTTTTCAGCCGCCTCTTTAGACATCCTTGCCGCTTGCTCTTCCTTCGCCAAACGCTGGGCGCGACGAAATAAAAACACACCGACTACGATCAGTATAAATACGACTAAAATCTTCATTCTTGTTCACCTTTGATGGCCGCTTCTCGTCCAAAGCCATGTCAATTGACTTGCCAAACCGAAACCAATAAGGTGGCTGGCAATGGGGTCTATCCAAAAATTGAGCAGAGATTAACCGCTATTAAAGTCCATAGTGTCAGTGTAAATCAAGTATTTATGCCTTTTTATACGATCTTACGCTCAAATCGTTATAGTAAACTGCAGTAGACTGCCGCTTTACCTCTCCCTTTAATCTACGACTTAGCGAATGCCCATTTAAAGTAGGAAAAGCTTATGCAAAAAATACTGATCGTCGCCCACGCGAGCCCCTATGGAACTGAAAAACTATTTAATAGCTTACGCATTGCCTTAGCGTTAAAGGATTATGATGAACAAGCGGTTGATGTAAAACTCTTTTTAATGTCCGATGCCGTATTCGGTGTACTCAAGCATCAAACCACCCCCGACTTAAGCTACAACCTACAGCAGATGTTCGAAATCCTCCGAGCCCAGCAGGTGCCTATCCTACTCTGTAAGACCTGCGCCCAAGCGCGGGGCGTGACGGAAGAGCTGATTATCGATGGCGCACAAATAGGAACATTGCAGGATCTTACCCTCTGGACCTTAGAAGCCGATAAGGTCATACATATTTAGTTCGATTCATTTAAAGCATTATTTTGTGCGCATCTTCATAATTTGGCGCTTCTGTTTTGTCAGCGCCAACTTCACTGCCTATCATGGGATATCCGAGTAACACACTAAGGTATTCCCATGGGCTCAGCTGAACTACTGACGGGCAAACTGCTTTACGAACACCAAACGATTGCCGCCATGATGAAAATCTACTGCCGAGCGAAACACCAAGGCCAAGGTGAAAGCGGCCTGTGTGACGAGTGCCTAGCGCTATTAGATTATGCCGCGGTGCGCCTCGATCGCTGCCCCTATGGTCAGAACAAGCCGACCTGCAACAAATGTCCAGTGCATTGCTACAAACCTGAGCAGAAGAAAATGGTCAAAGAGATCATGATTTTCTCAGGTCCGCGCATGTTGTTACCGCATCCCATACGTGCAATCAAGCACTTACTGGCAGAGCGGACGCCCGTGCCTGAAGTCGTCCCCGAAGCCGCATCCAATCGACATCAACGCATTGCGATTTCGCAGAAAAATACTGAGTAACACTTTTGCGCCTCGAATTTCCCTGTTATAACAGGGCTCGAGGTATCGCACATGAACAGATCGAATGGACGAATTTAATACTTTTTTCGCTCAAGCCTACTGGTGGTTGTCGTTATTTGGGGGCTTACATTGCCTCGCGTTAGCTATTTATATTCGTTATTTTTACTCAGCCAATAATAATCAAAAACTGCTTGCTGGATTCTTAAGTCTTATCGCCCTTTACTTCCTCACGGGTATGCTCAACCGGGATAACTCCCCCATACCTATACATATTCTATTTAACCTGATTAACCCTATTTACTTTTTACTCATGCCCCAGCTCTACCTTTACTGCAAACGCAGCCTAGAGCAGAGCACTGAACCCATTGGATTTTCTAAGCATTATTGGCCTTCCCTCCTAACCCTGTGCCTTGCCATAGTGGATATTTCGCTCAGGTTTAATCTGCATAATGATGCTATCTGGTTCCAAGCTGAGTTCTTCCAATATCGCCAACATATAGATCTGAGTCATTGGGGTTTAGCACTCCCGCTCTTTCTTTTTATTCAAACTAGCTGTTACTTTGTCGCGCTCTGGTTTTTGTTTCGCCGGCACCAGCAGCATAAAAGCCAACCCGTTAATGACCCGCAGGAAACCCTAAGGTTAATTCATTTCCGTTGGTTATTTGGCCTGACTGTAGCCATGCTGCTTAACTGGTTAATTCGCGTATTTGTGGTGATACTTCCCTTCTATCTTGGGGATATTCTCTCCCCCTTATCCCATGCATTGCCGCGTTTAAGCTTACTGCTGAGTTTTTATTTCTTAGCCGCATATGGCCTGAAACAAATTACCCGTACGGCCTACTTAAAAGGCCATATCGCGGCGCCAGCACCTAAGGTTGAACCCCAGACAACGGAACTGTTAACGTCAGAGGAATTTGAATTTATTCAACAGCTTCAAAAAGAATCGAACGAAGTTAACTCAAAATCTGCCGAGATAACTCCCGATACTAAGAACTAAAAGCCCAATGCAACCTCAAAAGGTATATCGCGCCCACTGACTCATCCACACAAGCTGAACCTAAGCTGATATTTCTTCAGCTAAGGCTGTCATTTGTAACCACAAAGAGTAGTCTGATAGCACAAAAACCCGAGGAGGAAACCCATGAAATCATTTTTAACTGCCATTGCCGTCTCCACATGCCTATTAGCCAGCCTGTTTAGTGCTCCTGCGGTACAAGCGGATGAAAGCTACGATCAAGCCATCGCCAATTTTCAGCAAGCGAAAGAAACACGTAAATTTTTCGACACTGCCTATGGTTATGCCCTGTTCCCCACTGTGGGTAAAGGTGGCATTGGAATAGGCGCAGCCTATGGTAAAGGTCGCGTCTTTAAAGGTGGTGTTTATATGGGGGATTCTAGCCTGACCCAAATCTCTATTGGATTCCAACTCGGCGGGCAAGCCTATAGCGAGATCATCTTCTTTAAAGATGCTAAATCCTATGATGACTTCACCAGCGGTACATTTGAGTTTGACGCCCAAGCCTCGGCGGTTGCCATTAATGTAGGCGCGAATGCGCAGGTGGGAACGACGGGGAACTCTGCAGGCGCTGGACAGTCCGGTGGTAATCAATCGGCCAAGGGCGCATATATCAATGGTATGGCGGTATTTACTGCGGCTAAGGGCGGCCTAATGTTTGAAGCCGCGCTCGCGGGTCAAAGCTTTAGCTTCGAGCCGAAAGCCAACTAACCTAAAGAGAGATACTTAAAATAACGGCGAGCCCCAGTGCTCGCCGTTTTTGATATTGTTAATCTAAAACCTGTCGCTGCAAAATTAACTCTGTTGCCAACAAATCGGCATGGGTCACCCTATTTCGGCCCTTAGCTTTAGCGTCATATAAGGCTTTATCCGCACTAACGAGTAACGGTTCAATGCCAGTGATTTTGCGAGATGTCGCCACACCAATACTAATTGATAAGGTGATATCAGGATGGACATCAAGGATTTCAATCGCAAACCGCAGTTTTTCGGCTACCGCTAACGCCTGTTTGCTATCGGTTCTAGGCAAAATAACGGCAAATTCTTCACCACCTAAACGGCCAATAATGCCCTGTTGTTTTACCCCATCCTGCAATGCATGGGCACAGAACTTAAGCGCAGTATCGCCGACATTATGCCCATAGGCGTCATTAATTTTCTTAAAATTATCAAGGTCCAACATCAAAACACTCAAGGGTAAGTTTTCACTGACCATGATGTCCTTGGCATTATCAATAAACGCCCTTCTATTAAACAGGCCAGTTAAACCATCTAGGGATGCTAATGCTGATAACTCTTTGTTTAATTTATACAATCTAACTAAGAGTATGATCACAGTGCTGAAAATCATATAAATGATGCCAGTAATCACTAAGCTACCTTGAATAGTGCTTTTGGCGATAATTTGAATAAACAGTTCTGGTTTTATATAACAATATAAAGCTCTTACGAAAAATCCTAGCCCTAGTAATCCCGTCGAATAAATAAGCCATCTCTTTAATTTTTCGCTGCCAGACCAACAGCCTCTGGTCAAAATTAATGACATTAACATCAGCTGTATGCCAACGATAATACTGGCAAAGATGACCCGCATAACAATGTCATCGATATAAATCGACATACTTATGGGCATCAACAATATGGGTAATACAAATAGCCAGTTTGAGACTGTTTTATCGACTAGGCGAGCAAACGCTAAATAGCTGAATGAAAACGCCAAACTGACACAAAAATTATAAAAAACAATGGCAACTACAGGGGGTAAATGGGGGCGTGCAAAAAGCAGTAGGTTAGCGAAGCCATGGATGAACAGCGCTATAACCCAATATTTAGTCCCTTGATCTGTTCCCCTCTCTGCCATGAGCAATATTGCAAGCAGCCATTGGATAATCGCCTGCGTGATAATAAGCGTTGGTGAATCGAGTGCTATCATATTTTGGACTAATGCTTGATGCCTAGATTTAGGGAGAAATAGTAGCAGAGCCTATGTGCTCATCATATATAAAAAAGCCCGGCCACTTAAGCAACCGGGCTTTTACACTAAAGTTTAGAGATTGTGGTTTGGCTAGGGGGTTAACCGTCGCCATTCCACAGAACATCACTTATATAACATCACTTACATTTTACGACGACGGACCCACATCAGCGGCAGCAGTAACGCTAGCAGACCGCCCATGGCACCACCAGATGACTCCTTCGCTTCTGGCTTAGGCGCTGGTGGAGGTGTCACGACCTCAGGGTCAACACCATCTGAAGTCACTGTCAGTTCAAAGCTTTGAGAAGCGAGATCTGAAGGAACCGTTTTATCCGCAACAGTCACAGTGACCATAGTGCTACCGTGCCAATCTTTGTTTGGTGTCAGCGTTACTGTGGCATCGTTCTCATGTGAGCTGATAGCGCTAGTGAAGTTTTCACCCGTTACTGTAATGACTTTGGCATCACTTTCAGTATCAGAGAACATCACATTGAAGGTCGCAGTACCGTTTTCGTCCATTGTCAGGTCTGACAATTCAACCAGAGTAATAGTACCAACGACTTCTACTGGATGCGCAAGTGTGACCTGCTCTAGACCAGTGACATCACTGATCCAATCCATATTCAACGTCTGACCCGCAGCGGTTTCTGCTACGCGAACCTTAAAGCTAAGATCAAACTGAGTCGCTTCAGGACCTGTGTAGTCGTAACAAACTACTTTGTTTTGCTTCACTTTGTCTTTCAGGCCACCAAAGGCGTACTGAATACCCGTTTCCTGAGTATAAGGAATATTGAAGACATCCAGCGGGCCGTAGTGGCCGTGCATACCGATAGAACCAAAGTCAGCCTGTGTACCAAAGTCCATGGTGTCATAGGCCATCATAATTTCAAACTGACCTTCACCATAACGGTAGTTACGGTTCATAATCAGGTCGAAGGTATAACGGTCATCACGGATAGTTTCCGGGTTAGTCGGCTTAGCGCCAAACTGGTTAAAGGTAAAACGCTCGGTTCGAGAGTTAACCCACTCGACAATGATTTCATCGTCGCTGAATCCCAAGGTAATACCTGAACCTTCCCATGGTTTGCTGCTGTTTTGTTGCAGCGGTGTACTCAGCGCTTCCACTGGAATACTAAAACCTACGGAGTTTTCGTCGACCTGACCACGCCAGAACGGCGCGATAAATGGCCCGTATGGGTTCATATAGTAGGGGAACTTCGATTGCATTAAATGCTGGTAATCAAACCAGGCATCACCAAAGAACACAAAACCCTGAGGTGATACACGGAATTTGTCGTAGGTATTGTAAGCACCGTTGTTGAAGAACGACAGGCTCGCATCAGCTCCCCAATAGTCGGCAAGGTTGATCTGGAACGGATCGACCCACTTGTTATTGACGATCATACCGGCCCAGTCATCAGCCTTACCGCCCAAACCTGGCACATAGCCGTAGTTTTTCGCCAGACCAACAAAACCTTCACCATTACGGCCATAGTTTGGTACGCGGCACAATGGATCTGTATCACTGTCGGTAACATTGTAGGTATGCATCCAGTTGGATGAATCCTGTTGCACACCGGCAATACGAATGGTATCGCCTTCAACCGTTAAGTTGGCTTTCTGCTGAGCATTATTGATAGTGACAGAACCTGGAATTAAGGTCAGACCTTTTGGCAGTTTGGCACTTAAGTCAAAGTCACGGTCCATACCGCTGTTGTTTTCTACCACATGCAACGCAACATCAATGACTTCACCGCCTTTCACTTTGGTCGGTGCACTGATACTGATATCGTCCATTTCGCGGGTCAGTTTTAGCGGAATAGTACCAATACCGTCAGGTGTGCCAGTGGTACCCAGCTTTATAGCTGAATACACCACATCACCTTGTTCCAGCTCATCGATATCCCATTGAACATCAAGACTCGAAGGATTAACACCATCCGACGTTGCAGGACCTGACACGGTAATGTTGCCAGCAGCCATAGGCACAACTGCAGTAGCCACTTTATAGGTGTCTTTCAGGTCTGGAATAGTGACATTGTCAGGTGCCTGAGTTCTGGTGTTGGACAACATCACCCAATAATTACCCGGTTCTGGATTAGTCAGGCTGCAGTAGTTCAACTCAATCTCGGTCATCGACCCACAGAGCCACTCGTCGTTAAAGTCGGCTTTACCATCGTTATTGCTGTCTTTACCGATAAAAATCTGTAAAGCACCATTAATATTGCCATATTTCGATGCCCCTAAACCCTCCACGTGTTTCAGTACTTCAACCACTAAACGGGCACTGTCCGCTGGTACATTGATAATCCTTGTGTCGATATGACCCGGGGTATAATCATTGTCCATGTAAACAGGGAAATGGTTATTGTCTTGCGGTAAGGTCAGTTCAAAGGTATCAGCAATAGCGTGTCCCACTGTGCTGAATTCCAAACTGTCACTCGCTGGCAAAGGCAGGCCGGCAATATGATAAGCACCAGTATTGCGGTGCATTTTTGCACTTAACCAGTCAGGCAGATTATTACGGTCAAAGTTGACCGATACAGGCCAGTGTACTGCAGGAATATTGCTATTATCCGGCGTCAGGTGCACTTGGCTCCACAGTTCTAGCGTTTCCAGACCTTGTGCACTACGTAGTAACAGGGCATCTTTCCACTGGATATCCTGAATATTGGCTTTGATGACAATAGTCTGCGACTCACCGGCTTTGAGGCTGAACTGCGCCGGGAAAAACTCCAGTTTGGCGTTATTCATATCGATTTCGCCATAGGAAGGAATATTCCAACGATCGTAAGCCCATTCGCCGCCAGACATTGTCCAGCTGCCATCGCGGGTAGCTTTAACCGTCCGGGTCCAGCTACACACACCACGGTTACAGGAACTGTCTACCAGTTGTGGCAGGTTTAACTGACGTAAGTCACCCCCCTTAGTCGGGTTAGCGGCAATAAAATTCGCCACAGTTTCATCCATCACCAGGCCGCTGTTTATCGCAGCATGCACATCAATCCGCCCAGAACCGGCGCGATGTTGCGTAGCCGGGAAGCCTATGTCGTCGCCGATTAACGCCGCGCCACGGCGTACTGTGTTAGAAGCCGTCATCTCCAGTGCAGATTGCACTTCAGCTGGAGTCCAATCCTTATGGGCTTGGCGTACCAGAGCCATAGCACCGGCCACATGGGGCGATGCCATCGACGTACCGCTGATAATCGCCCAGTCACGTGAAGTGGTTGCACCCGCAGGGTCCAGTGGATGTTCATCGGCATAGGGTGCCAGAATATCCACACCTGGTGCTGCGACTTGAGGCACCATCGGCATTGAATAGCCATTCTCAAGGGCGAAACGTGACGGGCCTAAGGACGAGAATTCAGCCAGCATATCGGCTTTAACTTTATCCACACCAATGGTGATGGACCCACCTTGAATGGTGATTTGATGATCAGTATTACCATCCTTCAACCAGTTCAGGATCTGAATCCCCGCACTGTTGGTCACATGCAGGCCTGGCAGTTCAAAGAAATCATCATTAATATGATTATCTGTCGGTACGGCAGGGTTGAATTTGTCGTTATACAAAATAAAACCACCAGCACCACCGGCTTTAACGTTTTCAGACTTTTCTATCCGACCATTCTCGCCACGTTTACAAATAACAATTTCATCTGGCTGGAATGTGCCTGGGGCAAACTTAGTTTTACAGAGTTCATCACCAAAGTTGGCAGCAAGTACCGGACGACCGGTAACAGAGCCAGTGGAGTAACCGGCAATGGCATCATCCGCAGGTTTATCAGGATAATAGCTGACGTAAGGCGCTCTTTTACCACCGGTAAAACTGACACCATTATTCACTTTATCAAGGGTACGGTCATGGGTGCTAGCTGCAACCACCATCGACCATGGCGAGCTGTGGCCGATACTGGAGAAATTGACTTTTTTGCCATCGCCACCATTGTTACCGGCAGCAACAGCCACCGAAATACCCGCTTCACGGGCAGATAAAATCGCCTGTTCTACCGGGTCATCCCACGGAAATTGTTCGCCACCGCCGATGGAGAAGTTGATAACATCGACACCATCTTTAATCGCCTGCTCATAGGCCAGTAACAGCGCTTCTTGCGGGCAACCACCCGTTGCCATACAGACCTGGTAAGACACGATATTAGCATTTGGTGCTACACCAGAGGCAGAAGCGAAAGTGACACCATAATCACGACCATCGCTGGTATTAGTACCATCGACATTACCACCAGACTGCATAGGCACGTTTTCAATGTAGTTACCCGCAGCGGTGCCAGCGGTATGGCTACCGTGACCGTTATAGTCTTCACCCGTTGCCGGTGCTTTACCTTCGTAGCTGTCAGTAATCACAGGCCAGCTGTAGATACCAATTAATTTGTCGTTACACTCTTTGACGCCAGTGGCACATTCACCTAGGTAATTGCCTTTACCCAGTGGGTTAGTGTGGTCGTAACCCTCACCACCATTTTCACCTAAATCTTGGAATGCGACGTGGTCTGAGTTAATACCGGTATCGATAATACCCACAACCATACCTTCACCTTTAAACTCACTGTTGTCAGGTGTCTGGCCAACCCAAACCTTTTTCGCCCCAATAAATTCAGGGCCACGGTCAGTTTGGATCTGTAACATCTCAGCGCGTTGGATGTAAGCGACTTCAGGGGATTTAGCCAGCATAGCAGCTTGTTGCTGCGTCATACGCATCGCAAAACCGTTGATGGCATGGGTGAATCGGCTGCTAGTATCGGTAGCAACGCCCAGACGTTGTGCCTGTGCGATCACGGATTCTTGTTTGTTATTTAGGAAATTTTCATAAACACTGATGCGGCTTTCTTGCACTCCGCGAACTTCAGCGACAGAAACTTGGTCAGCGCCACGCTTCATACCACTTTGCGCGGTCAGTTCATTGCGGATCACCGCCTGAGCTGTTGCTTCCAAACCCGATACGCGACCATCGTAGGTTGCGACGGGTAAGTCACGTAAGCGTACAATGTAAACATCTTCGCCTGTGTGGTTGGCTTCTGGTTTAAATTTATCTTTGGCAGAAGCAGGGGCAATTTGCATATTGCGGCCACCAGGATATACACCCTGACGCGCACCGGCATTGATGCCTTGCGTTGCAGCTTTTTGCTGTTGTTGTACTTGCTGCTGTGGGTTTGCAGGCATAGGATTGAGCTGCTTCAACAGTACCGGGCTACCGGATTGAGCTGCTGCAGCCACAGTTGCACCATAGAGTGCAGACAGTATGGCTAGACTTACTGTTTTAAGATTCATTGTTACCTCCTTCGGGTAAACATATTATTATGTATCGTCTTGTATTCTGGTCTTATTTAGCTGACAGCCTGTTGGAGTTAGCGGCACTGAGTTTTCAGCGCAGTCACCGACACAGCGGTTCTAAGTTCCAAACAACAAGAAATCAATCCCATTGCCTGCCGTGCGAATTTTTGATGCTAAATTGAGCTTTAAAAAAACGCGCCTAACTTTTAACAAACAAACAATAATGCAACAAGAAATTAACTGTGCAAAAGTGTACCGCTGCCAAGACTGGGATACAGAGGCAGTGCCGAGGATGTTGTTTGTATTGGAATTGTTATAGGGCAGAAAATGAATAAGGCCCTGCATTGCAGGGCCTTGATCGAGTAGTAACAGTAGCGTCCTTGCTAAGGATCACTATTTCGTACAGATAGCCTGTTACTTCTTCACTGAAAAAATCCGACGTGTATAGATAAACGGCAGTAACAGCAACACAAACCAGCCCATTGAACCTGAACCAGAAGATGCTGGAGTTTCAGCGGCCGGGAAGGCACAGCTACCATTATCTTTGTTTGCCGCTGGGTCAAAGTTAGTAGCACCACTGTCGGTACAACCTAACTCGACACCATCAGACACCACAGTTAAGGCAAAACTCTGCACTGCTGCATCTGTTGGATTGACGCTATCGGCCACGTTCACTGTCACTGTAGTCTCACCATGCCAGTTAGCTTCTGGCGTAATAGTGACCTGAGCCCCCACTTCAGTTGCATTAACCATTGCACTGATATGTTCACCAGTCACGCTGACGTTGTTTGGATTGGCATCAATATCGGCGTATACAACCTGAATATCAAATGACGTATTTTCATCAACAGTCACATCATTAAAGCCTGGTAATGTGATATTGCCAGCAACATCAATCACATTGGCAATCACTTTCTGGCCCATACCACTGACATCACTGGTCAAATCCATAGCCAGAGTCTGACCCGCAGCAGTTTCAGCAACCCGGACCTGGAAGCTTAGGTCAAATTGAGTGGCTTCAGGACCTGTATAGTCATAACAGATCACCATATCGCGTTTTGTCACATCACTTAAATCGTTATAAGCCGCACTGATACCAGTTTCCTGGCCATAGGGATAACCAAAGATATCCAGCGGGCCATAGTTACCATGCATACCTATAGAGCCAAAGTCTTCTGTATCTGCAAAGTCCATGTCACCGTAGGCCATCACGATTTCGAACTCACCCGCACCGTAACGGTAAGCTTTGTTCATAATCAAATCAAAGGTATAACGGTCAGTATCTTCAGTACCCGTTGGAGTAACTCGGCCTTGCCAATTGACGCTCATACCCTGAGTACGTGAGTTCACCCATTCAATGATAACTTCATCAGTGGAGTAGGCCACTGCAATACCAGAGCCGCTCCATGGTTCGGCTCCATTTCGCACCAACGGCGTACCTAAGGCATCTACTGTCGTGTTCCAGCCCGGAGCATTAACGTCACGCTGACCACGCCAGAATGGAGCAACAAAAGGACCATAAGGTGTCATGTTGTACGGGAACTTCTGCTGCAATAAATGCTGCCCAGCGCTTAAAGCAGGACCAAAGCTGACAAAACCCTGTGGTGAAACAATGAAGCGATCATAGGTTGCGTAATCTTTGTTGTGGAAGAAGTGAATTTTACCTTCGTCACCCCAAAAGTTGGCCAGTTTAATCTCAAACGGGTTATTGGCTACCCAGTTCCAGTTTTCGTCGTAATAGCCTGTGCCTATCCAATCAGCGGCATTGCCACCCAGTTCAGGTACAAGACCATAATTTTCAGCTAAGCCAACAAAACCTTTACCATTGCGACCGTAGTTTGGCACCTGACACATGGCATCAGTTTCGCTGGTGGTCACATTGTAGTTACGCATCCAGTTCGTGGAGTCTTGCTGCACGCCGGCAATACGGATGGTATTTCCATCAACCACCAAATTAGCCTGTTGTTCAGCAGTACTGACTTTCACTGAATCTGGCACCAGCAATAAACCTTCAGGAATAACAGTGCTTAAATTAAAATCACGATCTGCACCTGTGTTGTTTTGCACTACATGCACTTTGACATCCAGTACATCACCACCACGGGCTTGGTCGTTTACAACGACTGTCACATCATCCATACCACGCTCTAAACGTAGAGGGATAAAGCCGACATTACCCGGCACGACGCTGCTGCCAATATCTACACCGGCATAAGCCACATCACCTTCCACCAGTTCATCTAAGGTCCAGTTTAAATCGATATCCACTGGAGCACCTGTAGTCACTGCAGGTCCCGTGACCTCTAAGCCGTTTGCCCCCTGAGGTACAACAGCCGTTGCCACTTTATAACTGTCGACCAGATCTTCAACTTTCACACCGTTATAGCCATATGGATCTGGGCCTTCTTCACGTGTCCAGTCCACCATATTGGTGCTGGTATTGCTTAACATGACCCAATACGAACCCGCATCAGGGTTAGTTAAACTACAATAGTTCAGCTCAATTTGAGTAGTGGAAGAACATAACCATTCCTCATCAAAATCAGCTTCGCCATTACCATTAAAGTCACGGCCGATATGAATGGCTAACGAGCCTTTTAAATCGCCATAATATTGGTTAAAACCTGGGCCTTTTAAGTGGTCCAGCACTTCCACCACTAAACGGGCCGAGCCTTCAGGTACGTCGATCAGCGATATCTGGTTGTTACCTTGCTCATAATCACCATCAAAATAGATAGGCTTATGATCATTATCCTGAGGCAAGGTGACTTCCGCAGTGTCAGCTTTCACGGCACCATGGGCACGGTAAACCACGTCTTTACTGGCAGCTAAGGGCAGATCCGCAATACGGTATCCGCCATTATCACGATGTACTGTCAGGTTCACAGCTTCTGGCAAGCCCATACGGTCAAAGTTGACCGAAACAGGCCAGTGTGATTTAGGGATCGAAGCATCTGAAGCTGTTAAGTTAACATTGGTCCACAACTCCAGACCGTCCATTGTATTGCCAGAACCAGAAAGCTCTGAATTGTGCTGCGCCAGAATATCTGCAATATCTGCTTTAACCACGATAGTCTGACTTTCACCCGCTTTCAGGCTAAAGCTTGCAGGGAAAAACTCCATTTTGGCGTTATGCATATTAATTTCGCCTGCTGATGGATTATTCCAGCGATCGTAAACCCAGGTATCTGCGCTTAATGTCCAGTTACCGTCACGGGTTGCAGTCACGGTGCGAACCCAGGAACAGACACCAACACGGCAATTGCTATCAACCAGTTGAGGTAAATTCAACTGGCGTACATCACCACCAGCTTTAGGATTAGCTAACTTAAAGTTGGCGACTGTTTCATCCATCACCAGGCCCGCATCAATAGCGGCTTTGGCATCCACTCGTCCGGCACCAGCTCTGTGCTGAGCTGCGGGATTGCCTTCTGGCAAAAATTCAGGATCTACATCACGGCGCACTGTTTGTGATGCCGTCATTTCCAGTGCAGATTGCACCTCTGCAGCAGTCCAGTCTGGATGCACCTGGCGAACCAGAGCCATAGCTCCTGCAATATGAGGGGAGGCCATCGAAGTACCACTGAGCATGGCCCAATCTTGCGATAAAGCAGAATTTGGATGCAGTGGATGCTCGTCGGCATAAGGGGCGTAAATATTAACACCCGGAGCGGAAATATTTGGCGCCAGATGGTGTTTGTAGGTACTAGAAGGGCCAAGCGAAGAAAACTTAGCCAGAATATCCCCGGCGGCAGGATCGATAGTGCGGGCTATTGAGCCGCCTGTAATAGTAATTTTATGGTCTGCACCACCGTCATTAAGCCAGTTAATAATATTCTGACCAGTGTTATTGCTGACATGAATACTTGGCAAAGGATAAGTATCATCAAACAACTGCATTTCTGCATCGGTGATCTCAGGGTACCACTCTTCGTTGTACAGAATAAAACCACCAGCACCACCCGCTAATACGTTGTGAGCCTTCGCTACTCGCGCATTAACACCACGCTTACAAATAACAATTTGATCTGAGGTAAAAGTACCAGGTGCAAAGGCGTTTTCGCATTTTTCATCGCCAAAATCAACCGCAACTACGGCATTGCCGTCCACAATACTGCCAGTTGAAAAACCTGCAATATCGTCTGGCCACTGTGCTTCAGGCTCAATATAGATGTAAGGCGCATAATTGCCACCACTTAAGCTAAGCAGGTTTTTTGTCACATTCAGTACACGGTCATGAGTGCTGGCTGCGACTACCATGGACCAGGGAGCACTATGGCCCAAACTGCCAAAATAGGTATTGTATTGGTCACCACCAGAGTTACCGGCCGCAGCAGCTACTAAAATTCCGGCTTCACGAGCGGCCAACATGGCCAATTCAGTCGCATCTTCCCAAGGGAAACGTTCAGCACCACCAATGGAGAAGTTAATGATATCCACACCATCTTCGATGGCTTGCTCATAGGCGCTCAGTACCGCTTCGGTTGGACACCCCTCTTCAGGCAAACAAACCTGATAGGAAATAATGTTGGCGTGTGGCGCCACTCCAGAAGTTGATCCAAAGGTAAAGCCCATACTGTCACCATCGCCATCACCTAAAGAAGGAGACAACAACGGCACATTTTCCACATAGTTACCTGCAGCAGTACCAGCCACGTGACTACCGTGCCCCTGATAATCCTCACCCGTTGCTGGTGCCTTGCCGCCATAGGCATCTGTGATCACAGGCCAGGTATAAACACCGATCAGTTTGTCATTACAGACTAATTTATCTGTCGCACAGTCACCAAGGTATACCCCTTCACCCAGAGGGTTGCTATGGTCATAACCATCACCACCTACATCAGCAAAAGCGATGTGATCAGTGTTAATGCCGGTATCAATAATACCAACCACTACACCTTCACCTTTTTGTGGAACGGTGGCCACGGTATTACCAGACCACACCTGATCGGCACCGATAAAGGTAGGGCCACGGTCAGTCAGTATTTTCTGCATGGTAGAGCGTTCAACAAACTCAACAGAGGGCAAGCTAGCTAGTTTTTTCGCCTGCTCCTGCGTCATCTTCATTGAAAAGCCATTTACAGCAGTGGTAAAACGGGCTGTTGTTTTAGCATTGATACCCAGCCCACTTGCGGCTTGTAAAACAGTTTCTTGTTTTTGTGTTAGATAGCTTTTGTAACTGTCAATACGTTCATTCGCCAGCGTTTCTACAGCCTCTATGCTCACCGCGTTGGTACGACTACGGTTGCCAATGGCAGCTTTGTCTGCTCCAGATTTAAGTTCAAGCTCACGTTTCACCACACTTTTGGCCGTAGCGGCAAAGCCTTTAACCCGACCATCGTACGCTGCAACTGGCAGGTCACGTAAGCGGACAATATAAACCTCTTCACCTGTACGTTCTGGTTCAGCAATAAACTTTTGCCGTGCAGAAGCAGGGGCAATTTGCATATTGCGGCCACCAGGAGATACACCCTGACGCGCACCAGCATTGATGCCTTGCGTTGCAGCTTTTTGCTGTTGTTGTACTTGCTGCTGTGGGTTTGCAGGCAGTGGATTGAGCTGCTTCAACAGTACCGGGCTACCGGATTGAGCTGCTGCAGCCACAGTTGCACCATAGAGTGCAGACAGTATGGCTAGACTTACTGTTTTAAGATTCATTGTTACCTCCTTCGGGTAAACATATTATTATGCATCGTCTTGTATTCTGGTCTTATTTAGCTGACAGCCTGTTGGAGTTAGCGGCACTGAGTTTTCAGTGCAATCACCGACACAGCGGTTCTAAGTTCCAAACAACAAGAAATCAATCCCATTGCCTGCCGTGCGAATTTTTGCTGCTAAATTGAGCTTTAAAAAACGCGTCCAACTATTAACATGGCAACAAGATGACAACAATGAATTAACTGTGCAAAAGTGTACCGCCGCCAAACATGGAATACAGGGGCAGTGCTGGGGATGTTGTTTGTATTAGAATTGTTACAAAACTAATAAAGACAATACGTCGGTCACTAAGGATGTGTACGGGTATCAATGCGGATGCTTTTTTCAGGAAGCGAATACAGAAAAGTGGGGATGAGGTATAAGAGCAAGGCAAAACCAAGACAATCGAAGCTGGTTATTCACCTTAAATGGACACTAACGCAGAAGAAAAACCGCCAAACGCAACCCTAAGGGTGCATTTGGCCAAATTGATGTTCGAAAGCTCAACAAGCCCTAGTCGTGGCCCCAGGGTGTTGGCGGTAGGGCAACTGGCTGGGTCAGATCAAAATCGACTTTAAAATCACGGTTTTCGCGGGTGAGTTGGTAACTAAAAGTCGTTGGCGTAATCGCCATATGCCACACATTAGTGACCGACTGAGTTAGGCCATTGTTGATGAAGTTATCGATGGACGCTTTATCAATAGGAAAAGACTGCCGCTGGTCAGTTCCCGCACTTGCCGTATCGCCGCCATACATAGTCACAGCATCTTCGCTGCCATCTTGATGGCGATGGTCATGCTTCAACCTGAGCCCCTGCGAGGTCTTCGTTAGCACCCAAGTGCGCGAATGGTCATCCCCCACATGGAATGGGATCTTAAGCTCAGTATCACTGCATTCACGTACATGCATAATCAAGGCTTTACCGCTAAACGCTGAATCCGCACTATCACCAGAAACCACTTTGCCAGCAAAAGCTTGGCCGCAGTGACTCGCAATTTGCGCAAAAAAGCTTTGCTGCTGTTGCGTTAACTTAGGTTGAGATTCGGCTTGGGTGGCGCTAACAGGCATGGCGCTCAAGCATAGAGCGGTAAGCCCTAACGCTTGTAGGGTAGGCATGGACTTCATTGTGTTCTCCATTTTATTTATTAGAAAACAACTTAGCATAGGGGGATAAATTCAAACTGAATTATCCCCCTATGCTTGTCTTGGTATTAGCGCAGGCTATTACCAACCAATATAGGTTCGGGAACGGTTACCTAAACGCTTCTTGATAAAGCGAGCCGTGACGATACTGCCGACCATCATGAACATGAAAATAGCCGCAGAGAAGAGCACGCTCGTTATCGCAGAACCAGGGGGGAAACGGAAACGGAATACGGTTGCCGCTGTATTAAATAACATATCAAACAGAGGATGGATAAAGAAAATCGCAAAACTCATCTCGGCAATTTCAACTAACCAAGGCAAGCGGCTGCGTTCCGACAACCATTCACAAAAATTCAATGTCAGCACGCACAGGCAAAGTTTCTGAATAAACTGCCAATCGATACCGTTATACTCAAACGGCGCTTTATGGTAATTGCCAATATGTTGTACTACGTAACTCTGCTCGACCAAACTCACGATTAAAAAAACGATGGCCAATCCGGTAATCATCCCCCCGAAACGTGTCACCAGACGTTCATCTTGGGAATATAAAATACCAATCAAATAGAAAGGCATAAAATACACCACAGAGTGGATAAAATTGATGTTACCTATGGGTCTGTGGAGCAGAATAGCGACTAGGCAACTGACGATAAATAAGGTCCAACGCATCTGCTGCGAACAGCGGATAAACCACAAAAATACGGGGGAAAATAAAAATACTGCCATGATGAAGGGAATATACCAATGCGGATACAGGATATAACCGTTGCGCACCGTATAAAAAATGCTGAGTAATACCTGACTAGGTGGCTGCTGCTCCATAAAAATCCAGCGCAGACACAGACAAAATAGCCCCACTAAGGAGACGACCAAGAAGGGATAAAGCACATTTTGTACTTTATTCTTCATAAACTTACTGTAGTCGAAGTCCTTATAAAAAATCCGGTGGAAAAAGTACCCCGAGATAAACACGAACAAAGCCGTGCCCCCCCTGAGTAAGTTCTCCAGCAGCAGTGGAAACCCTTCTCCAGAGTTATAAATACTGTGGCCAAGTACGATAAAAATAATCGCAATGCCGCGCATGTAGGTAAATTCGAGCTGATTTTTTCTCATATTAATTCATCGCACAGTAGAGGGTTCGTCCCTCAACAACACTCGCAGAAACCCTTATCGTGCCATGGACTTCCGACTCATTAAATACTAGATACTGCCCCTCACGTTGGAAGGGGAATGCCAAAGGTAACAGAGTTGCCGCCTCAATGCCCTCACAAAAATTTTGTATCGGTACATCGAGTAACGCACTACCACTTACATTTAAGTTACTGAATTGTGAACTCATCCCTAGATAGGCTTGGGCTATGTCACCTTGATAAGGCACCACATAAAAGCCAGAGCGGACCTCGCCCACATCGATAAAACTGCTGCTATCACTCACGCTCGGCATCACTAATAGCGGCACCTTAGGGTCCTGCACCTCTTGAAGTAATTGCGATAATTTTTGTTCAGTCGCGGGGTAATAAGCCAACATCTCCTGCAAGCGTTTCTTTTGCGCATTATGTGGCCCAACGGGTGGCGTAATAGCTTTAACCCGATTGAGCAATATATCCACGGGGAGCATGCCCGATATCACCGACTCTTTCCAAACATAGGGGTCTTGGGTTAAATCCAGCAATATTCCCGCCAACGCCCCAATATTTTCGGCTTCGGCGGCCCAACCGCCTAACATCTGCTGCTGTTGATAGTAGTTGTGAACATACTGCAACAGTATCTGTTGATATTCCAAATAGCTTTGGTTTTGACTCAAAAAGCGCGCCCCAGCGACTAACTCCACATATTTGGCGCTGCCTTCGACTAAGTCGTTTAAATAGCCGACTCTGTCCTCATTCGGTGCGGCCTGACGCCACACTTGTAACCAGTAGGCGGCATAGCCCAACTGCACCGTTTGCTGCTCAGGCTCTAATGCTGCCATCAAGGCATTGAATAGCTGTAGACGATAAAAGCGCGCATCCAGATTAAGCGGAAAGACTTCGCCTTCGTAGCGACGGCCTTCCTCTAACACTCGCCATTCGGACTGCGCATAAAAATGAAACGCCTCATGCAAGCTATTACCCGCCCACACTAAAAAGGGTAAATCAGTAGTTTTAGTGTCACTGGTAAATTGAATATTGGGTGCTTCGAGTTGAATTAACACCCCAGGCTGCCCCTGATACTGGGGAAAACCAAAATTAACGGACAAGCCGGAGCGCAAATTGACTGACTCTAAAACACTATTATCTTGAATGATTTCGCCACCAGGCTGACGCAGCCAGACGTTACCGCCATAACTAAAGAGATGCACTTTATCGTCGAGGCGAAACCCCGGCCACAGGGCTTCACTACGGCGACTATTTTGAGTCATGTAATCGAGGTACAAACGGGCGAGTTGTTCCGGAGATGCCTTATCGGCGAGCGCTGGGGTAGCGGCGGAGACACCTAGAAACCATAGGATCACCACCATAATATTTTTCATTTATTTGCCTAAACACACACAATGGGTTCACAAAACAGCGCTAGCATATAGCGCAATCAAGCAATAGTGAAACGTTTGCAAAAAAATATTTTTCCCTTAAAAAAGCTAAGGAAAAACCAAATCAGTGACTACTAATAAAATCATATTTTTAGCGTCAAAATGTCGATTTATCCCCGCTGTGAATCCCCAACTAAAGTCATCAATCCTTGGGATCCGTAGGTTCTTCTCCAAACCAACTGGCCAGCTTATCGGCGGCGAGCGCCTTCACCCCATCATCAATATAGAGTGTCACCATAGTCAGCGCAGCAGCCAAGGCGCCAAGATCGTCGGTAAAGCCCACTAAGGGCGTAAGATCGGGAATGGCATCTAGAGGGGAAATAAAATAGGCCAAGGCGCCGAGGATGACAGATTTAGCCCACTTAGGGGTATTAGGTTGTTGCGCGGCATAATAGAGCCACAGGGCCCGCTCGATCACCTCCCGGCCCGCCTGACGGCCAAAGAGTTTGATCTTGTTCCAAAATCCGCTATCGGTAAATTGCTCATCCGCCATCACATCTCTCCTGTCGCTTGAGATTGTTTGGGTATAACCCGTTTCCACTCACAGTGTACGACGATAAGCCGCAGGGGTCAGGCCAAATTGTTGCTTAAAACGTAAGGAAAACTTTTCCGCAGACTGATAACCACAGGCTAAAGCCACCTGCAATAATGGCTCAGCCGAATTTTGCAACATAGCCAAACCATGGCTAAGTCGAACTTCGACTAATAACTGCCTGAAGCTAGTGTCTTCTTGAGCCAATTTACGCCTCAGGCTGGCCGTACTCATATGTAATTTGTCGGCAATCTCCTCCTGCTGCCACGGCGCCGAGGGGCTCACGCCCATCAAGGCCAAAACCGCTTGAGTCACGCTATATTGCCTGTGCCCGTACAACCAATTCACACAGCCTTTATCGGGCAAACTCAGCAGTAATGCGGCCAAATAATGCAATTGAACAGACTCTGCGAGCGACAAAGTCAAACTCTGTAATAACGCATTCCAGGCTAAGTCGACTGCGCGCGATACATTTTGGACCGGCATAGGATCGCGCCAATCGGCATTGCCCGATAAAACACCTTGGGGTAAATCGTGGGGAAGCAGTAACTGCACCGCCCGATAGCGCCCAAGGAAAGGCCGATTAACAAAGCTGATATGCGAGCCCGCAGGAATTAACAGTAACTGACCTTGACCCACTAAAACGGATTCATCCTGCCACAGCAATGACTTTTCACCATGAATAACCCGAATAATCGACGGCTGGTGTACAGGGACTTGGGATAAAGATTGTGCCTGTTTCGAATCATACTCAAACATTTTGATCATGACACCAGCCTAGTGATTAATGGATTATCTGTTATATACCGCAGTCAACTTGGCACTGCCTAAGGCCTGTGCCCTGAGCATAAAGCCTAATAATGCAGGGCTGGCATCCTTTGGCAGCTCTAGCGCACTGGGCAATGCCCATACAATAAATTCATACCTATGCACACCATGGCCTTCAGGCGGGCAGGCACCACCAAAGTTTGTGGTGCCGAAGTCGTTTTTCAAGGCGATAGCGCCTTTGGGCAGACCATCGGCATGGGAACCTGCACCCTGCGCCAGTGATGTTTGCGCTGCGGGTAAGTTATACACCGCCCAGTGCCACCAACCGCTGCCCGTTGGCGCATCGGGATCATAGGCCGTGACAGCAAAGGCTTGCGTTCCCGCCGGCACTTGGGTCCAAGTCAGTTGCGGCGAAATATTTTCACCTTGGCAACCAAAGCCATTAAATACTAATTGCGGGGAGAGTTTATTGCCCTCGCTCATATCTTTGCTGGTTAATGTCAGCGCATTTGCCTGACCACATAAGCCCAGTACTAAACTTGCCCCTAGCCACCATTTATTCATGTCTATCTCCCATTGATGTTTCGACTTAGCTAATCTACGTCAATCCAAAAAATAACATCTGCCCTAAAACGGCAACTTTCTGCCCCAAATGCTCAAATGTGAGAAAAAAACTGTCATTTTTGCAATCTTTAAGCATGCCGGTGATTTTGTAAAGGAAATATCTGCATAAAAATGCAAAGGTGGCGTGCGGTATAAATCAAGATGTCTATTGTAATAGCCTTTTAATTAAGATTAGCAAAATAGCATAAGATATTTTATGCAAATAATTTTATTTAAATAATACTGACAATATTCATTTTCATAATTTAGCTAACCATACTTAAGTATTAATAATTCATTTTAATATTGGTAAACCAAGTTAAATTTAAGTCGTGATTATTAAAAAATAAGACATTGGTCATGCTTTTATTTATAACTGACATATAAACTCCACTCCGTAATAAAAACCCAGTCATTTTCTCTAAGTCATAATGGAGTTGTATATGAAGAGGAAATCTAAAATCATGGCACATATTAGGCGCACACGACATATCATGATGCCTAGCCAACGTGACTATTTCGATCACTCATTTATCTTCCTCCGCTAATCCTGCGCAGGTGGTAGGCCAAACGACAGTTAAGCCATGGTATTTGCATAGCATTACCAAACACTTACACCACTGTTATTTGTAGTCTTACTATCTCGCATCGCTATCACAGCATTCTTTTGTTAGTGCAGTTTAACTGCGGCTAAGCAACCCGCTTATCCAATAGAATATTATTCTACTTCTATTTTATTTAGCGGCTTAAGCATAGTCACAACTATTCTGCGCACGGAATTGCTATATCTAATTTTCATGCCTCAAACTTAATTAATTAGGTATAGGCACTGTTGTATCCAAAATTATTTAAAGTAAAAAGGAAATTAACAATGAAATTATTAAAAGTTGCCGCAAGCTTATCTGTAAGATCTTGTTTTGATATCGACAGAGAAGTGGTCAATGTATTAACTACAGATTTTTGTGATGTGGGTGCGGCCGTAGTCTCAGTTAGTGACGTTAGAAATGGTATTGTTGAAAAAATTAAAAACACCGGATTGAAACTACCGATTTTTGTTTCAGTTTGCTGCGAAGAAACCTTCCCTGATGATGTGTGCTTATCTATTACTGGGGTATTTGAACTCTGCGGTGATAATACTGACTTCTACGGAAAACAGGTTGAGACGGCAATCAATAAATATGAACAAGCGCTATTACCGCCCTTCTTCGGCACCTTGAAAAAATACGTTGAAATGGGTAACTCCACCTTTGCTTGCCCAGGCCATCAGGGCGGTCAATTCTTCCGTAAACACCCAGTCGGTCGTCAGTTTTTCGATTTTTTTGGCGAAACTATTTTCCGTGCAGATATGTGTAATGCCGACGTCAAATTAGGTGATTTGCTGATCCATGAAGGCGCACCACTCGACGCTCAAAAATATGCCGCTAAAGTCTTTAATGCCGATAAAACCTATTTCGTGCTGAACGGCACTTCATCATCGAATAAAGTGGCGACCAATGCGCTGTTAGCAAAAGGTGATTTAGTCTTATTCGACCGCAATAACCATAAATCGAACCACCACGGCGCGCTAATTCAAGCGGGCGCAACACCGATTTATTTAGAAACGGCACGTAACCCCTTCGGCTTTATTGGCGGTATCGACGCCCATTGTTTCCAAGAATCCTATTTACGGGAACGAATCCGCGAAGTTGCCCCAGAACGTGCCGATGAAAAACGCCCCTTCCGTTTAGCCATTATCCAACTCGGCACCTACGACGGCACTATTTATAACGCTCGCCAAGTAGTTGATCGTATTGGTCATCTCTGTGACTACATTCTGTTTGATTCGGCTTGGGTAGGCTATGAACAGTTTATTCCCATGATGAATGACTGCTCACCACTGCTACTGGAACTAACCGCCGAAGATCCCGGCATTATCGTGACTCAGTCGGTACATAAACAGCAGGCGGGTTTCTCACAAACATCGCAAATCCATAAAAAAGATAAGCATATCAAAGGCCAAGCGAGATACTGTAACCATAAGCGTTTCAATAACGCCTTTATGATGCACGCCTCAACCAGCCCCTTCTATCCTCTGTTTGCGGCGCTAGATGTGAACGCCAAAATGCATGAGGGTGCCAGCGGTCGCTATCTGTGGCGCGAAGCCGTAAAAGCCGGGATTGAGGCTCGTAAGTTATTGCTTAAAAAGTGCAAATATATCAAGCCATTCGTCCCAACTATGATCGATGGCCGCCTATGGCAAGAGTATGAAACCGAGCAAATGGCCGACGATTTACGCTTCTTCGAGTTTGAGCCAGGGCAAAAATGGCACTCCTTCGACGGTTATGAAAAAGGCCAATATTTCGTCGACCCCTGTAAATTCCTATTAACCACACCGGGCATTGATGCGCAAACGGGCCAATATACTGAGTTTGGTATCCCTGCGACTATTTTGGCTAACTTCCTACGGGAAAATAATATTATCCCCGAGAAGTGCGACTTAAATTCGATTTTATTCCTGATGACGCCAGCGGAAGATATGGCCAAGATGCAACATCTGGTCTCGCAAATCGCTCGCTTCGAGAAATTAGTCGATGAGGATGCGCCATTATCCGAAGTCTTACCTAATGTCTATAACGCCAATAAAGCCCGTTATAAAGACTACACCATCCGCCAACTCTGCCAAGAAATGCACAACCTTTATGTCAGCCATGACGTAAAACAACTGCAGAAAGAAATGTTCCGCCAAGCCCATTTCCCAAGAAAAGTGATGGACCCACAGGAGGCGAATCTCGAGTTTATCCGCGGCAAAGTGGAATTAGTCCCGCTAGCGCAAATTGAGGGCAGAATTGCCGCCGAAGGTGCGCTGCCATACCCACCAGGAGTGCTTTGTATGGTGCCAGGGGAAATTTGGGGCGGCGCGGTGCAGCGTTATTTCTTAGCCCTAGAAGAAGGTATCAATTTATTACCCGGATTCTCACCCGAATTACAGGGGGTTTATCTCGAAAATACCCCAGACGGAAAAATCCAAGCCTTAGGTTATGTATTAGCTAAATAACGAATATTGGCTGCGGCGTTAAATAACCCCGCGCTGCAGCCAGTTTCACACTTTATTATGAGTCACATAAATTAGGTCGTTATTATGAGTAAATCAGAGAATAAAATTGGCGTCGTCCAATTAACGATTATCACCATAGTGAATATGATGGGTTCAGGCATTATCATGTTGCCCACCCAATTAGCCCAAGTGGGCACTATTTCGATTTTATCTTGGTTGGTGACTGCCGCAGGTTCTACTGCGCTGGCATTTGCCTTTGCTAAATGCGGTATGTTCAGTAAAAAATCCGGTGGCATGGGCGGTTATGCCGAGTATGCCTTTGGCCGCTCGGGCAACTTTATGGCCAACTACACCTATGCGGTTTCACTGCTCATTGCCAACGTGGCCATTGCCATCTCGGCTGTAGGCTATGCCGCCGTATTGCTTGAAGTCAATTTAAGCCCTATGGCCATCTGTCTTGCCACTATCGGCGTGCTTTGGTTGGCAACGATTGCTAACTTTGGCGGCGCACGCATTACCGGTCGCGTGAGTAGCGTAACCGTGTGGGGCATTATCATCCCCGTGATTGGTGTGTCGTTAATTGGCTGGTTCTGGTTTGATATTGACCTCTACAAAGGTGCATGGAACCCCCATGAACTGCCCTTCTTTAAGGCATTAGGCGGCTCAATTGCGATGACCCTATGGGCATTCCTTGGCTTAGAATCTGCCTGTGCAAACTCTGAGGCAGTTGATAATCCAGAGAAAAACGTGCCTATCGCCGTAATGGGTGGCACCTTAGGTGCGGCGCTTATCTATATTGTTTCGACTAACGTGATTGCCGGTATCGTGCCTAACGCCGATCTTGCCTCATCCAACGCACCCTTTGGTTTAGCCTTCGCGCAAATGTTTAACCCTACCATAGGCAAAATCGTGATGGCCTGCGCCATTATCTCCTGTACTGGTTCGCTGCTCGGTTGGCAGTTCACCATTGCCCAAGTATTTAAAGCCTCGGCCGATGAAGGCTTCTTCCCGAAAATCTTCTCTAAGGTCAGCAAGGCCGATGCACCTATTTGGGGGATGACGATTATTGTCTCTATCCAAACCTTCCTGTCGTTGATGACTATTAGCCCATCACTCAGCAAACAGTTCGAAGCCCTAGTTAACCTCGCCGTAGTGACCAATATTGTGCCCTATATCCTGTCGATGGCCGCCCTAGGCGTGATGCAGAAACAACTGAAAGTACCCGCTAATAAGGCACGTGTGGCCAACGTCATTGCCGTGATCGGCGCCCTGTACAGCTTCTACGCCCTTTATAGCTCGGGTGAAACCGCCGTCATGCTCGGTGCGATAGCCACTTTCTTCGGCTGGACGATTTACGGGGTGATCTCCAATAAAACCCCCGTTACCAATGCTCGCCCAGCGTGAACACGGCTGGCTAGCACTGGATCTCCGTCCTTAAAACACACAGCCTGAGCCCTAGTGAGCCAATGCTAGGGCCAGTGCTGATACTTGCTCATTTTGGTGGAATTATGAATAAGACCCGCATCGCGTTACTGCTTCCCATACTATTGGCGGCCACCAGCAGCCAGGCAGTTGAGCTCTATAAAGATTCAAAAAACACATTAGATTTAAGTGGTTGGCTTGGTTTTGCCGCCCTAAATGACAGCCACGATACCTCAGTTATCGATGACTCCTCCCGGGTACGCTTTAGTTTTGAGCGCAGTGAAAAAAATGGCTGGACCGCCTTTGCCACCACGGAATGGGGCATCAATATGGTTTCGAGCGACGATAGCCTAGTGATGCAAGGTGGCAAACTCGCCGCCGAAAAGACCGAGGATTTCCTCTATAACCGCTTAGGCTATGTCGGCATGTCCCACGATGACTGGGGCAGTTTAAGTTTCGGTAAACAATGGGGCGCCTACTATGATGTCGCTGGCACCACAGATCTCCCCAATGTTTTTGCGGGCTATAGCGTTGGCGCCTACGCCTTTAGCGATGGCGGCCTCACGGGAACGGGGCGTGCCGATTCCGCCTTTATTTACCGCAATAGCTTTGGCCCAGTGCAAATTGCCCTGCAATACGCCGCCAAAACCAACGGCGATGTGATCCTTAAAAATGCTGATGGCAGCGAAATGGCTGACTCTGAACTGAGTTTCGATAGCAGCTACGGTGCCAGCATCACCTATTCGGTAACGGACAAATTCAAGCTACTCGCAGGCTTTAATCGCGGCGATTTTGAAGGCCACTTAGCTAATACCCAAGTTGATGAAACCAATGAGATTATCGGTATTGGCGCTATGTATGGTGACTATTACCACTATGCGGATAATCGCGAAGCGAGTGGCCTCTATGTCGGCTTTAACGCCCATCAGAGTAAGAAAAATGAATTAGTTGACGGCAACCTCTACGATGCCACAGGGGCCGAGTTGATGACGGCCTATCAATTCGATAACGGCTTTGTGCCTATGCTAGTCCTCAGCTATCTGGATTTAGACACAGATGCCAGCACGCCTATCCAAGGTAAATGGACCCGTCAATTTGCCATGCTGGGCCTGCACTATCGTTACAGCAACGACACTGTGATGTTTGCCGAAATGAAGCTGGATTTTAGCGATATGGATGATGCCGCCCAAGAAGCACTGCAAGACAACGGCTTTGCAGTGGGGATTAACTACTTCTTCTAGGGATAAGCACGCTTAAGTTCTAGGGATAGAGACACTTAAGTTTTAGGGATGGTGACGCTTAAGCATCGGCTCGCTGGTTAAGATATTGGGGATAACGGCTCACGTCGCTCATATCCGTGAGCCTTTTTGAGACTGAGGCGCGGTGCACGTTCCGTCTACAAACGCCCACCGCACCCTCATTGGATGGTTCCGCTGGTTTGCCATCACCTCTTCGCCACTCCAAAACAACAATGATGGAGTGGCTTTTTTACGCGCGATTTTACGCGCGATGCGAACTCACCCGTTACTTGGCTTGCTGGCGTCCCGAACCTCGCGATTGAGCGCCGCCCTTAGCCTGACCACCCGCTTTAGCTTGCCCGCCCGCTTTAGTTTGCCCGCCCGCCTTAGCACTTGACTGTCCAAATGGTGACTGTCCAAATGGCGCCTTGGCTCCTGGGCGGCTCGACTTAGGTGCATTTGGCTTAGCTGAGGTGGGCTTGCCCCCTTTAGTGCCGGCCTTTGGCTCGGCATTTCCCTGACCTTGAGCTGCGCCTTTAGCCGAAGCTTTAGATTTACCCTCGCCCTTACGGTCATCGAACTGATTACCCGAGAAACGCGTAAAGGCTTTTTGGCCTTGGTTGGCATCCTTCATCCATTTAGGCCCGCGCTCATTGCGCCCTTCTGGTGGCACTAATTGGTTGGGACTATTGCCAATCAAGTCTTCACGCCCCATGGCAATCAGGCCTTCACGGATAATCGGCCAACCTGCGGGATCGTGGTAACGCAGCAGCGCCTTATGCAGGCGGCGCTGGCGGCCCTTCTTCGGCACTGGCACTACTTCGCTGGTGTGCTTGACGTTTTTAAGCGAGTTAAGCTCAGTGTGATAAATGGTCGTCGCATTCGCCATAGGTGAAGGATAGAAGTTTTGCACTTGGTCGAGCTTGAACTTACGTTCCTTCAACCACAGGGCTAAATTCACCATATCTTCGTCGGTCGTGCCCGGATGCGCCGAAATAAAATAGGGGATCAGGAACTGCTCTTTACCCGCTTCCTTCGAATACTTGTCAAATAGCTCTTTAAACTTATCGTAGGCGCCCATGCCGGGTTTCATCATCTTGCTGAGCGGGCCTTCCTCGGTATGCTCAGGGGCGATTTTTAAGTAGCCACCCACATGGTGTTGCACTAACTCTTTGACATAGGCCGGATCTTCAATCGCTAAGTCGTAACGCACACCCGAGGCGATCAAAATCTTCTTAATGCCGGGCACGGCGCGGGCGGCGCGGTATAAATCGATAGTGTGTTTATGATCTGTGCCTAAATGGCCGCAAATCGAGGGGAACACACAGGATAAACGGCGGCAGGTTTTCTCCGCTTTTTCGCTGGTACAGCCGAGGCGATACATGTTGGCGGTTGGGCCGCCAAGGTCGGAAATCACCCCAGTAAAACCAGGCACTTTATCCTGAATATCTTTGATTTCTTTGATAATTGATTCTTGCGAACGGCTCTGAATTATCCGCCCTTCGTGTTCGGTAATCGAGCAAAAAGAACAGCCACCAAAGCAACCGCGCATGATATTGATCGAGGTTTTGATCATGTCATAGGCGGGGATTTTCGCCTTGCCATAGGCAGGATGCGGCACCCTTTTATAGGGTAAATCGAACACCGCATCCATCTCGTCGGTATTGAGCGGCCAAGCGGGCGGATTAACCCACACACCACGGTCACCGTGGGGCTGGAACAGCGCCCGCGCGCAGCCGGGGTTTTGCTCTTGGTGCAAAATCCGTGAGGCATGGGCGTATAAGTATTTGTCCTCTGACACCTTTTCAAAGGCGGGCAGCAGCACATAGGTTTTATCCCAGGGCTTAGGACGAGGCGGCTGCACACTGATGGCTTTTGGCGCCTCGTTATCGAAAATCTTTGCATCCGAAGGGCCAGATAAATTGGCACAGCCAACATCATCGGCACCATAGGGATTAGGGATAGGATCGATTTTATGTAGCTGGTCGATTTTGCGAGAATCCATGCCGCGCCATTCGGGCAAAGGCTCGCGGCGAATAACCGCAGTACCGCGCACATCGTGCAGATCGTTAATCGACTCACCCGCCGCTAAACGGCGCGCCACTTCGGCCAATGGCCGCTCGGCATTGCCGTACATTAAAATGTCGGCCTTGGCATCGAAAATCACACTGCGGCGCACTTTGTCCGACCAATAATCGTAATGGGCGATACGGCGCAGGCTCGCCTCAATCCCGCCGATAACCACCGGCACATCCTTAAAGGCCTCTTTACAACGCTGGGTGTACACAGTCACGGCGCGGTCGGGGCGCTTGCCACCGATATCGTCAGGGGTATAGGCATCGTCGGTACGGATACGGCGATCGGCGGTATAGCGGTTGATCATCGAATCCATATTACCGGCGGTGACGCCAAAAAACAGATTGGGACGACCTAACTGCATAAAGGCGTCTTTGCTCGACCAATCGGGCTGGGAAATAATCCCCACACGATAGCCTTGGGCTTCTAGCATACGGCCGATGACCGCCATACCAAAGCTGGGATGGTCCACATAAGCATCACCTGTGACAATAATAATGTCGCAGCTATCCCAGCCGAGCTTATCCATCTCCCTGCGGGACATAGGTAAGAAAGGCGCAGTGCCATAGCACTCGGCCCAATATTTGGGATGACTAAAAAGTGTGGATTCAACTTGCATTGATTTTGACCCGAAAGCGTAATGTCAAACAAAGGCGAAGCAAAAAGCGCCGCGCCGATTTAGGGACGCGGAGTATAGCAGGCAACCTAGGTTATGTGCGATTAAAAAAACACCAATCAGGGCATTTTTCAGGGTATTTCAGCCTCGGCAGTAATACCCTTAAATCGGCTATGGATATGGCTTCGGGGCGAGTGAGCAACGCCGTAGGCTTATAAGGTCTGGGCAAAATGCACGAGATTCACTAAAGCCAACGCGATGATCACTATCCAGGTCAGTAACACGCCCCAGAAACGGCCAAAATGATAACCGCCCTTGCCTTGAGTCAGGCCGATGGCATGGAGTAAACGCGCCACAATCCACACAGTACCAAAGCAGTGTAAATAGAATGGCGCTAAACCACCCGTTTCTGCCAACATCATTAAGATCAAAGCGATAGGCGCATTTTCAATCAGATTTGCATGGACACGCCCCGCCAAAACTAGGGCGTTATTACCGCCATCACCCAAACCAATTTTTTGGCTGCGTCTTAATTTCACCACCCGATAGGCCAAAGCCACTATCAATAGGCCAGTCAAGCTGGCGTACAAACCGGTAACCATCAAAGGCATGTTCCATTTCCTCATTGAAAAAATCGACTATAGCCCGAACCGCAAAAAATCAGCAATTTATTTGTATTAAGGTTAAAAGCCATTAACCTTTACGCGACAAGATAGGTTAATATGCGCCCGTGCTCCCTAACAACTTTAGAAACAGTGAATACCCCGATTGGATAACGAAGAGTTTATCAAAAAGCGTAAATTTATCATAAAGCTAGGTAAAGCCTTGCATAAGTTTGGCACACCCGCTTACCGCCTTGAAACCCACTTACAAACCGTTGCGCGCACCTTAGGTATCGAAGGGTATTTCCTGATCTCGCCAACGTCGATGACCTTTGTTTTACAGCACGATACAGATCAAGAATATAACCATGTGGCTAGGGTTAAACCCGGCGAACTCGATTTAGGCTCACTCGCTCGCACCGATGAGTTAGTCGATGAACTCACCTCGGGCAAGCGCACCTTAGCCGAAGCCTTAGACAGGCTCGAAGAAATTGCCAATAAACCCAACCCCTATGGTCCAGCCTTAACCTGTTTTTCCTTTGGCACCTCGGCGGCGGCCTTTGCCATGTTAATGGGCACAGGTTGGAACGATGTGTTTTGGTCAGGCCTATTGGGTCTCGTCGTTTACGGCTTTGTTTACCGAGCCGAACGCTCGGCCCGCATGACCGAAGTGCTAGAGCCCTTTGCCACTATCACCTGCGCCATTGCCGCCTGCGCCATTGCTCGCATCGACCCCAATATCAATATTCCCGTGGTGATCCTCTCCTCGATCATCATCTTTATTCCCGGTTTAGCCTTAACCTTAGGCCTTGCAGAACTGGCCGCACGGGATTTAATCTCGGGTACGGCGCGGATTATGGACGCGAGTATGCTGTTGTTTAAGCTGTACTTTGGTGCGGTGCTCGGCATGGCAATTGGTAAAGCCTTCTTTGGCGAAGCGATCCATATCGAACCCGAGGGCCTGCCCCGCTGGGCAATTTGGTCGGCGGTGCCCATTTTATCCATGGCTCTGGTATTTATCTTCAAGGCTCGCATGCAGGATTCCCCTTGGGGCGTGCTCGCGGGGATTGTCGCCTTTTTCTCCGCCATGCTGGGCGGGCATTTTTTTGGCGACTCTGTGGGGATTTTCTTCGGCGCCCTCGCAGTAGGGATTTACTCCAATCTTTATGCCCGCTGGATGAAAGCGCCCGCCTCTATCGCCCTGCTACAGGGGATAGTGATCTTAGTGCCCGGCAGTAAAACCTATATCGGTCTCAATGCGCTTATTTCCGGCGAGACTATGCTCAACCAGTCCCATATTGGCTCGCAGATTTTTTTAATCTTTATGTCGCTGGTCGCTGGGCTTATCTTCGCTAACGTTGTCGTCCCGCCAAGGCGAACACTATAAAAAATGAGGATCTGGCTGGAGCCCGTGCCCAGCCTCATTCTTAAGTTAACCTTAAGTAAAATCATCATCTTATTAAAATGTTTACTTGACTAACGGCTACTTCCTGTGTGTTATTAAATTGTGAATTGCAGAGTGAGTGTTATACCGCTGCAGTCGTCAATTCCACGGGAGTGAGCCTTTATGCAGAAATTCATCCAGTATGCATGCATCCTACCTTGTTGCATTGGCAGCCTAATGAGTGCCGCCAGAGCCGATGATGATGCCGGCGCTGCAACGGCCCATGCCCAAGTTAAAGTCCAAGAGACTAAAAACGTTAGCAAGATTGTGGTCGTAAGTAATCCCATCTTCGATGAATCCGCTCCCGATGCCTTTTTTATCCACCGCTGGGCAAACTACCTGCATATCAACACCAAAGAATATGTCGTTCGAGATAGACTCACCTTCACTGAAAATGATCAAGTCACTCAAAAAGATCTCGACGAATCCCAGCGCCTGCTGCGCGCCGAATCCTATATTCGTGACGCTAAGATTTATATTGCCGAGAAAGATCCGCAAGCCGACACTAACCCAGAGGATGAATCCATCGTCATTGAGACTTGGGATAACTGGTCATTATTGCCCACGGCGAGTTTTAGTAGCTCGGGGGGCGACACCAAATATTCCTTTGGGATCAAGGAAGATAACCTGTTCGGCACAGGAATACGCACCCGCTTAAAGTATCAATCCGATGAGTCGCGTACGGGGTACAAATTTGCCTTCGAAGCCCCTATCAGCATTATCGAACATGGCATAGTCGCGGCCGAGTTTTACGATAATAGCGATGGCCAAGCCAAGCATGTGTATGTGAGCAAACCCTTCTATGCCCTTAATACGCAAACCATGTACTCGGCAGAATATTTAGACGATAGCCGTATCGATACCCTGAGGCAGAACGGCCAAGATATAAATGAGTTTGCACACAGTGTCGACTACCTCAACCTGAAATACGGCTGGTTAATCGATAGAAATACTGACAACCTCTCCCGCATCATTACTGGTTTTACCCAAGATAAACATGAGTTTGCCAACTTAGACACCTACCCCAACTCTGAGCTACCCCAGGACAGGGACTTTATGTACCCTTGGGTGGCCTATGAGTTTATCCAAGATGATTTTCATGTACTGAACAATGTCCATCTGATCACTAATAACGAGGACTTTAATTTAGGTTGGCATCACTACGTACAATTTGGCTTAGAAACCAACGATATAGCCGATAACAATCCCCTAGGCTACCACCTTAAGTGGCAAAGTAGCGCTGGCTACAAGTTTGACGATCAGCTGTGGTTACTCGAAATGGGCGGTTCCAGTACGCTTGGGACGACTCAAGCAGACACCTATCAAGTTAATGCCCAAGCCGAATACTTCTACCAAATCAATCCTAAATGGACCGCCTATGGCAAGGCATGGGGCAGCATTTCCAACAATACCTATCTGGATCTCACTCAGGGGCTTGGGGATGACACTGGGGTGCGCGGTTATCCCAACGATTACCAATTGGGTGACAACCAATGGTTACTGACCGCCGAAATACGCAATTATCCCAATATTAATCTGTATCAGTTGGCAGAGCTTGGCTGGGCCGTCTTTACCGACCTAGGTCAAGCCTCGGGCGGGCCACTAGCCGAAAACAACGAAGTCAGCGGCCCACTGGGCAGTATTGGAATTGGCGCCCGCATTTACTCCTCTCGCTCCAGCTACGGCAACGTCGCCCATATCGACCTTTCCATCCCCTATACCGGCGGCGATTCAGTGAATAGCTGGGAATGGCGCTTCTTAGTCAAACAAAGCTTTTAAGTGGTTTGGTTAGTTCGCGTGCCAAAGTGACACAAGGATTGCGCATTGAACACTTTGCCACCATAATACCCATGTGACAGTTTGACACAACAGGAGATAAAAATATGGCAACGACTTTGCCTCGCATCACCGCTAGAGTTGATGTCGATACTCAAGATTTACTCACAAAGGCTGCGGCACTCGCTGGCATGTCCAGTATTAACTCATTTGTTTTGAATGCGGCAATCGAAAAAGCAAAACAAGTGATTGAACGTGAGCAAACTCTAAAGCTAAACCAAGCTGATGCGGTATTGCTGATGGAAGCGCTCGATAAGCCAACAGTCGTCAATACCAAACTCAAATTGGCGTCAGAGCGTTATGAGCGTAAAACCCAATAATGAACACGGTACTTCTCGACAAAGACAAGCACGATAGGAACCGTTTCAATTGTGGCACCGACGCCCTCAACAATTACTTTAAAGTCATGGCGAGTCAGCAAGCCAAGAAAGACAACACCAGAACGTTCGTTTTGGAAGATGATAATAACAACGCCCATATCATCGGCTTTTACACCCTAACGATGACCCCGATTGATTTGAAGGCATTGCCCGAGAAGTTACAGAAGAAACACCAATCTTCAACCTCAGGTGGTCTTATTGCTCGTTTAGCTGTTGATGACAGATATAAAGGAAAAGGTTTTGGCGAGTGGCTGCTTATTGATGCACTCCGAAAACTATTAGCTGCCAGTGACAGCGTAGCGTTCCCCTTTGTTATCGTTGATGCCAAAGACGGTGCAAAACACTTCTATGAACGCTATGGATTTCAAGCGTTTCAAAATGCTGAAAACAAACTCTTTGTGACTATTGCAGATATCAGGGCAAGTTTAGGCTAATTAACTAGGGCGTGAAGTGCATGGCCAATGATGTTCCATAGATCATACTGACATTTTCCATTTCACTAGGGATCAGCTGCACAAGAACGACCATGCCTAGATTACGCAACAAACACTAATGCCCGTGGCTCTCCGAGGGGATGGCGTATTCCTTTGACGCTAGTGTTATTGGCCAATTTATTAAGGAAGAAAAGTTATGCCTGCCCGATTTTTTCCTTTTATTTTAGGCTGAGCTCTCTACACAACCTTTTAGCTAAGGAGTCTAAATCACAGTAGATAGTTGTAGTGGCATAGTGAATTTGGCCACCTAATAAGAAATGTTATGATCCCCTCATAACCCATTTAGGTGACAACATGAATAAAAGTAAACGTGCACGATATAGCGCTGCCATTAAGCTTGAAACCGCTCAATTAGTCGTTGATCAAGGTTACACACAAGAAGCGGCGGCGAAAGCCATGAACGTGGGTAAATCGACGGTCAGTAAGTGGGTAACACAGCTTCAAATCGAGCGCCAAGGGCTTGCGCCTAAAGCCTCACCCATGACACCTGAGCAGATTGAAATCAGGGCACTTAAACGTGAAATTGAGCGCATAAATCTCGAGAAAGAAATCTTAAAAAAGGCTACTGCTCTATTGATGTCGGACTCGCTGAACAATTCTCGATAATCGAGAAACTCAATCAGAGCAACAAATACCCTATTTCAGTGTTATGCCACGTATTCAACGTGAACCGGAGCAGTTACCGTTATTGGATGAGCCGTGAGCTTTGTGTAACACCTGAACAGCGGCTTTTAGAATGTGAAATCAAAGCGATACATGCTGAAAGCAAACAGTCTGCGGGTGCGCGAAGTATCGCCACAATTGCCTCTGAACGTGGCTTTGCATTAAGTCGTTATCGGGCAACGCGGTTAATGAAAAAGCTCGGATTAGTGAGTTGCCAACAACCCAAACACCGTTATAAAAAGGCTGAAAATGAGCATGTGACTATCCCTAATGCACTCAAACGGCAATTTGCAGTTGTCGAACCTAACACCGTTTGGTGTGGCGATGTGACGTATATTTGGGCGGGTAATCGTTGGTGCTATTTAGCGGTTGTACTGGATTTATTTTCGAGAAAGGCCATTGGTTGGGCAATGTCATTTTCACCGGATACAGAGTTAACGGTAAAAGCGTTAGAAATGGCATTTGAATCAAGAGGAAAGCCTAAAAACCTGATATTCCACTCAGACCAAGGCTGCCATTATACCAGCCTGAAATACCGTCAACGGTTGTGGAAATATCAAATCACCCAAAGCATGAGCCGTCGCGGTAACTGCTGGGATAATGCGCCAATGGAGCGATTTTTCAGGAGTTTAAAAACGGAATGGATCCCGACACAAGGCTATAAGAGTTTTAGCGAAGCTAAACAAGATGTGACCGATTACATCATTGGTTATTACTGTGAAGTCAGGCCACATCATTACAATGCAGGATTGAGCCCAAATGAATCAGAGCGACGATTTTGGGAAGATTCTAAAGCTGTGGCCAAATTTAGTTGACCACTACAAGTATCCTCCACAACACCAAGCCTATGAAGTTGCTGTAGTATTTTTTCTCGGGCTTTGAAATCAATATCAATGAAATCAATAACACCTGTACTAACTTGTTCATCTAGAGACTTTGAGCAGTCCCCATGTACAGTAAAAACACTTTGTTGTGCTGACATTCTGCTATCAAGTGGGATTGTTTCAATTGCCATGGGATGTGAAGGCATAATATGCCTTGAACGTACAGCTAGATTAGCAGGTAAATAAGAGTCCAAGATTAATTTAGGTCTAGATAGGGAAATCTCTTTAGGATAGTTTTTTAGCTCTCCCTCGCCACTGTCAAAATACTGTTCCGTTTCTATGTGCCGTGTTTCATTTCCCATCTGGGATGGACAGTAAACTCGATCGATACCAATAAATTGCTCATTCAATTTAAACGGTTGGAGTATCCAAACTCGATGGTCGTTTTCCAAATTAGGCTTTTGTGTCAATGCAAAAAACAAAGCAACCAAAGGGGAGGCAGTCCAATCTAACAATCTTGTAGGTAAACCATGGTGTTGCATTACAGCATATAAATACCAAGGATTAGTATTACTAGTCTTATGATACTTAAGATGTTCTTTAAGAAATCTATAGGCAAGTGTTTCTTCTACTTCTGTAGTTATCTCATCCCAATGAATCCTTGGTTTCAAAGTGTACTGTGTAGAAGCTACACCTCTAAACCAACAATCCTCGAACTCAGTTACCAAACCTATAAACTCCTC